>CAZIXY010000253.1:0-5165 GCA_964543315.1 uncultured Desulfobacteraceae bacterium
TGACCTCGGTGGCCTGAGTGTAGAAAAGACCTGCCTGGCCCCGTTCTTCCTCACTAACCAGGCGTTGATACACATTGCCAAGGAGTTCGGGATCAACAGCGAGTTCGATGTCAAGGGGGGTGTCCTCGCGCACTGTGAAGTTATAGCGCTCAAACAAGCGGTCAAACATCAGATCAAAGGCTGTATCAGGGACATTGATATCGGGTGGCTCAAGTTCTTCTAAATGGACAAACATGCCACCATTAAGATATGGAGCATTTTTAAAGATTTCTTTAACAGCTTCAGGGGCAGCAAGGTCTTCAAAACCGTTTTCCCGGTTGAAAGCTCTAAAGAACAGGGGCTCAAGATAGTCCCGATAAAACGATTTATTTTTTCTCTCATCCTGCCTGCATGTATTATGGAACTCCCTCAAAAAATCAGTGCTGTTATTAAGCCATCCCTTTTTCTGTACAAAGTAGAGGAGCATCAGGCGGTTCATCAGGATCTGGGTAAAGGCATGTGCCTGGGCTTCTGACTGGACCTTCCCTAATGACTGCCGCACATCTTCAAAAACATTCTTATAGGTCTTGTGAAAATCATCCGTGACACGTTCCTTTTGAAATGACTTGCATTGCAGATCGTAAATATCAAAAGGGTTCATATCCGCCTGGGGCAGGGCCAAAGCGTTCAATACCTGAAGTTCGGTATGAAAAGCCTCTCGACGGGTATCAAGCTTGAGCCTTCGAAGTTCCACCCCTCCTGGACGGCTCAACGGATTGACAAAGACGATTTCAGTGTAGTCAGTTGTAAAGAGGAGCAGGTAATCTCCCTGTTTTTTGGCGAAACTCCGGCAGATATTCTTTATGGGTGTGAGATTCAGATTGTTTGTTTCAAACAGATAGATTTGAAACATGCGGTCATAGTTGGAAACCAGGTAGATAGCCTTTCCGTCATTCTGGATAAAATCCTTGAGTCTGCCCGGCAATTCAAGATCACCAAAAGGCATCCTGAGGTCGTCTTCAACACTATAGGAAAGCTTCTTGAAAAGACGTAAAATTTCTGATCGACCTTTAATGTCCGAGATATCTGAAGGGACAATACTGAAAAAGGTCTCGTTCATGATTTTCTCTTGGTGTAACCCTCTTGAGCCTCATTAATCAAGTCAGACACATGATTGGTTTCAATACGTCTGACATTTAATGAAATCTTGTCATTTTCAGGATGATTCAGGATAAATGTTTTGTTTAGAAAAGCACTCTCCGATTTAAGCATGTGGAAAACTTTGCCTTTAGGTTTGATATAAGGGATGAGGAGGACATCAGAAATAGCGGCCAAAAGTTCATTGCGCAACCGAGGCCCTTCTGTGCCATTGATTTTCGTAACACTATCAGGAAAAGGGCTGATCATAAGGCCCCTTGATGTCCTGTCAACGAGCTTGAATTTTTGCTGAAAGCCCCGTGCCTTTAGCCCTTTTGCGGCAAAAAAACCGATGTTGGCCTTACCCTCTATCAGGGCATCAAGTATGCCTTTTTCCAATGGGGAATGCCACCCCCCGGCGATAGTCACTCCTGCATCACGCAGGGCATAAAAGAACTGGTAACTCTCCCACACGACCGGACCCGGAGCCTTGCCGGATGCCAGAACACCAATAACCGGGTATTTTTTTATTATATCAAGATTGCCTACATAAAAGACCCCCTTTTTTTTACCAGAGCCCAGCAGTGCATTTTTTCTTGTTTTCATATTTGATTTTTTTAGCGATTATCTTTGATAACTGTATTTGTCTATACAATATTACAAAAAAGAACGGAAGTGTTTAATCGGTTAAAGTACCAGTTACTTTTTCTTTTTTGGGAGTTCACTTTTTTTCACTGGGATACCTAACAATGCCTTTGCAAGCCTGATCTTTTTGTCCAAGTCTCCCTCTCTGAATATCATAATCCTTTGGGCCTGGGGTGATCCTGCCCCGTGCATGGATTCTACCAGGGCAGTACCTCCTGTCATGGCCTCTATAAGCCTGGATATCTTCATTCGATGTTCAGTGGGAATGCCTTCTACGCCGGAAAAATACTTTTTTACAAGGTGCCCCACGTCTTCGCTTTCAAGGTCATACTGGCTCGGTAATGTCGCCAAAAATCCCCCTGCCAGATCCACGGCCAACCGGGCCACCTCGAAATGGAACCGTGTCACGTTTTGCTTGCACACATTGGCTAACATGGTGTCAACCATATAGGCACCTGAATCCGTCGGCCAGCCTTCAGCCGAGCATGCTATGGAAGAGCTGTAAAGGGTCTCGCACAAATGAATCATCTCCGTGACCTTATCCCGGACATGAGAAGCCCTGGCAGTTCCCTGAATCAGGGTTAAATAGCTCACGGCCCCGATGAGAACGTCTATGAGACCTGTCTTGCAGGCACCATAATTGGCCCTGTGGTGGGCTGCAAAGCGGTAGACCAGAGATCCGGTGAATTCGGTCTCTCCGTTCATGAAAATTCTGTCCTGAGGCACAAAGACGTCCTCAAAGGCGATAACCGCCTCCCCGCCTACTGCTCCGAATGAGGGTTTGCCCGAATCAATTCGCTCTCTTTTGTCACGCCGATCATCACTGGCCTGACGACCGAATATCATGGTTATCCCCGGGGCATCAACAGGTACAGAACAGACAACTGCATAGTCCTTTGAAGGTTCTTCCATTGCTGCAGTCGGCATAACCAGAATCTCATGGGAGTTTACACCGCCGGTCATATGCAGTTTGGCACCCCGAATAATAATCCCATTGTCCCGTCGTTCCGTTACATGCACATACTGGTCGGGATCCCCCTGATTAGCCGGACTCTTTGAGCGGTCGCCTTTTGGATCGGTCATGGCACCAACAACCATAAGGTTATTATCTTGAATAAATGTTAGCCAATCCTTAAAACGCACAAAATAATCAGTTCCCTTTTTCCGATCAATATCGTAAGCCACGGAATAGACAGCATTGATACCATCGAGGCCCACACACCTTTGAAAACAGGTCCCCGTCTTTTGACCAAGGACCCTAAGAAGCTTGACCTTCTTTATGAGATCCTCAATGTTCTGATGCACATGGGTGAAACGGCTGATCGGCCTGCCGGTCAAATGGGAAGTAGCGACCGCAAGATCCCGATACTCTTTGTCACTTGCAAGGGCATAGGTCATGGCTGCCGCGCGGACATGAGGAGCAGTAGCCGGATGTCGCGTAACATCGTTGATTTTTTCTCCTTTATAGTAAACGACGGGCTTTATATCCCTAAGACTTTCTATGTATTCTGCTCCATTTTTGAGTTTCATGGTTTCTCCCTTCCTTGCCTATGACTTTTCTTTTTCCCTTAGAGTCCGCCGGAGAAGCTTCCCTGTCAATGTCTTGGGGATTTCAGAGAACACTTTCCAACTCGCACGAAGCAACGAATCATATTTGAAAAACGACGGGGCTCTCTGCCGCTAACAAAAGATCCAGGGCGTTAAGTTCCTCACATTGTTATTGAAGCAAAGCCTGATCGACTTCCCCTGTGTGGCTAATTGGCCCACATGAGCCTCCTCTTTTTGAAGGATAAATTGCAATTTAATTCGTAACCGTTCACGAGCAATAATCGCTTTGATTTTGAAATGCAACACCTCATCGTAATTTTTTGAGAAATGATTCATGTTCCGATTCCTGATGGTTTATATTATCAGAAAACAACCATAACATATCGAAGGCAATCAGTCACTAAGCAAAATATCGCGGCCCTCATGAGGATTATTGAGTAACATCCTGACAAGAGCAGGCGTTTCATTTCACAAAAAGTCTGCAGGGAATAGCATTGAAGTCTGATTAACGCTGTTATAAAGATATGATCTGCCGAAGCCTGCTTCTTCTTTTGGAATCAAATAGCTTTATGATGTTTTCGGGTTTGTATTCCTTTTATAGGGTGATATCACTCTATTTTAAATGCATTACCGTATCTAATATAGGTATCAAGTGCCAGATCAATATACTTTTCAAATTCATTCCGAAATTTTTCGTTTTTTATTTCCATTTTCCAGTTCTTCTGAGTTCTCATTTTTTTAAGCTTTTTCCAGAATGCCTTTTCATCTATGGAATCCATCATTTTTAATTTATCCTTGCCAATCTTTTTCTCGAGATTTTTTCTAAAGGTCTCATCTTGCTTCTTTTGAAATTCATAAAAATATGGAGACAAAATATTCTTACTATCAATATCTTCGATTATTAGCCCAAGTGTATGAAGTTTGGCATTAAGGGTTTTGACGAAATGATCCATAAGTTGGCTAATCTCTTTACCGCCTTGACCCTCCAACTTCATAAGCATTTCATAATCCGTATCGATATCAAGCTCGTATTGCTGTACAAGCGCATAGATAGATCCATCGTGATAACCCTGTTCGTAGCAATCTTTCTTAATTGGCTGTCCTGCAAAAGCATTGTTACATAAAAGCAACATGCCCAATATTAAGTATAATTTGCTCATAGTAGACCTCCTTAGCTTATTATATAAAAATGCATAAGAGCCCAAAACTAGATTTTCTACATGGCCAGCCCCGTTTCCCGGACTGCCGGGAGAACATATATCTGACAGGGATGGGTCAATTTTGATTGCCGATTGATTCCTGAACCGAATAAAAGACTAATCATTTGATACTTTAAGATGCTCCAACACTTTATCAATTTTTGCAGCAAGATCTGAGATATCAGTCGGCCTCGGGATGTCAGAAGGACGAGATATTACAATATGGTATGGGATAGGGAAGTCAAGTTTCGGGATTGGCAAAACCTCTCCCTGTTTTTTCCTGGAAAGGTTCAAAACCAACGTACCAACAAACCCTACCGGTTCCAGTTGGGCAATGATATCCTCCTTTAATCCGAATTTACCATATACCTTAAACAGCACTTCCACATGTTTGCCATCCGGTGCAATCCTTATCTGAGACACTTGCCCCACGGGGACGCCCATATACGTTACAGGAGAATCTTCAACTAATCCTAAAATGGATCCACTAAAATAAGTCACATAAAGGCTTCCTTTCGTATAATGATAGCCTGCATACCAATACACAAAAGCTAAACAGGCTATAATCAAACAACAGGAAATCAAAACCGTCACGATAATCCTTTTCCGTTTTCCAGACATTTGCTACTCCCCTTTTTTTATACGCATCCCTGTAAT
>CAZIXY010000254.1:0-5140 GCA_964543315.1 uncultured Desulfobacteraceae bacterium
TGAAGCTCTCCTTCCTTGAATCATTTGATACCAGATTCGGCAGCGTGAGGGTGAAATGCTTTAGAAACCCACAAAAAGAAGCGGACATTTTAGAACTCGTCAAAGACCATCCGTACTTCATGCATGGAAAGTCGGATAAAGATGAAAAAGGCAATATTATCAGGATATTGGATATCGTGCCGGGACCAAATTTCCTCCTTTACGTTGATTCGCTCCCAATTGATCATAAGACATATTTCTATACGGTCCTGCCGGAAATAATGAAGAACCTGGTAAAGGCCTTTGAAGCCATTCGTTTTCTTCATATTCACGGGTTCAAGCATGGCGACATAAGAAATGACCATATAATAGTTGAGCGCGATACGGGAAACTATGTGTGGATTGACTTTGATTACGATTATGAAGCAGGTGAAAACCCATTTGGCCTGGAACTATTCGGGTTGGGCAATATTCTGACGAATGCGGTCGGGAAAGGATTTCACAATATCCAAATGATACTGAGCGACAAGGTGAAATACGGAGACCTGAAAGACCGCCTTGAACCAACCGATTTTTCCATAATACATAAAAGAAGGTTTCTAAATCTGCGAAAATTATATCCATATATTCCCTTGACTCTCAACGATATACTCATGCATTTTTCGGGAGGCGCAACCATATATTACGAAATAGTGGAGGAAATCATAGAAGATTTGAACAGATGTATATACATAATTTCTGAAAAGGCATAGGACGAGCATTCTTCAAGATTTGCTAAAAAAGGCTTTAACAACAGGAGGTCACCTTGAATAATTCAATACTTGTACCACTCAATGACTCTGTGAGTTCCCGGGCGGTGGTGGACTATCTTGCCCGCCTCTCATTTTGCCCGGAAGATGCTCATATCACCCTTGTCCACCTGTTCAAGAAACCGACGGCCACTGAGGATCTCATGGGCAAGAAATTCACTGAGGAACAGCCTGCCAGGTTTTCGGCAGTGCTTGAGAAGGCCAAGGACAAACTTATAGAACACGGGTTCGCCCCCAACAACATCGATATCAAACTTATAACCGATCCTTACCCGACCGTAGCGGAAGGCATTATCGACCAGTTCAAGAATAAACATTTTGATATGGTGATTATAGGACGAAAACGCATGTCTAAGGCCGAAGAATTTGTGATGGGGGATATAAGCGTGAAACTGGTCAGGGCCCTTGAAGGGACGGCTGTCCTGGTTGTCAAGTCCGATTAGTATCCGGGGTTATATTTGTCTCCATCATGCCGGGCACACTGTAACATTTCCGCCACAGCTCCCTGTACGCGTCAAGCTCACTGTACCAGCGATCATCCTTCCAGCCCAAAATCTCCTGGCATAGGCTCCTCACATAATCTAAAATCGATACACCCCCTTCCGGAAGCAACAGACCGAGCCTTGTGCGCCTCAACAAGAGATCCTCCAAATGTACAACGGCCTCGTTTCGTGCCGCCCAGCGAAGCTCGGCCCAAAGCGTGTCCGTTCCCGGCACGCGCTCAAGTTCTCCATGTCCGGCGCACCTGATAACTTCTTTTGCTTCTTTCCCATAATGTCCGGCCAACCGTTGTCTGAGTGAGGAATCCAGGCGGCCTATCGGGATTTCGCGACCGCTTGCCCTATGAAATACGGGCTCGACTGTATCCTTTACAGTCATATCCGGAATAAATCCGGCTATATGTCTGAGCACATCCAGTGCAATCAGGCGAAAAGTTGTCAATTTCCCGCCGCTCACGGATATGAGGCCCTTTTCCACCCAGATACTGTGATCCCGTCTTTCTTTGGACGGATCCGAAGCACCCCTGGCAATGACCGGCCGGATACCCGAATAGGTTGAGAGGATATCGCCGTTTTTGATTCCCAGGGAAGGAAACTGGTAATTTACCATCTCCAAAAGATAGTCCACTTCCTGCTTCGTAATGCGGGCTTCAACGTCAAGATCTTGATCGTGGTCCAGGTCGGTGCACCCTACGACAGTGATGCCTTCCCACGGCATAAAAAACACCGGACGTCCGTCCCTGGGATGCATCAGTCCTATGGCCTGGGCTATGGGAATTCGCCAATACGGAAATACCAGGTGGCTTCCCCTGAGGGGTCTGATATCCGTACCTCCTGCCACCTGTTGACGCAGTCGATCAGCCCACGCGCCGGTTGCATTGACCACCGTCCTGGCACGGATCTCAAATGTTTCCCCGGACAGGACATCCCGCACAGCGACCCCGCACACCCGCTCCCTTTTGGTGATCAGGTTGTCCGCCTTCACATAATTCAGCGCCAGGGCCCCTTCTCGCTGGGCTTCTCGAATGACACGGAATACCAGCCGTGAGTCATCCGTTACCGCATCACCATACTGCGTGCCGCCTTTAAGACCTTCAAGCCTTATCCGGGGTACCAGCAAAGCATACTCGTAAGCGGGAAAATATCTGTGGTTCCAGCGCCGAGCAAGCAGATCATATGCCGTCAATAGGACGTTCATCGACAAGCGTCCCGGCTTTCTGCCCCTGTAGTTACTGAATAAAAAACCCAACGGATCTATCAGCCCGGGACTTTCCCGCAACAATCGTTCGCGCTCCCTGACAGAATCCCGGGTCAGCTTCACGTGTGCCACCATCAGATAACGAAGTCCCCCGTGCACCATCTTGGATGAGCGACTCGAGGTTCCCCAGGCAAAATCCCGCTGTTCGACCAAGGCGGCCCTGAGCCCGCAACGTGCCGCCTCCCTCAAAATACCCGCGCCCGTGATACCGCCCCCAATCACGATCACATCCCATTCCTGAGATCCTTCAGGGCCCTTCCCTGCCAGCCTGGACCATGAGCGGTACCGCGATTCATTTGCTTCAAAGGCATCCATTTTTTCACAGAATTTCTATTAGCGAACCAACTTACCGGGATTCATGATACCGTCCGGGTCAAACTGCCTGCACAGGCTCTTGATAGCCGCGATCCCGAGTTTTCCCTTTTCTGCCGCTAAATAAGGCACATGATCCACTCCGACACCATGATGGTGGCTGATGGTGCAGCCATTAGCAATAATGGTTTCTGAAGCAGCGTCCTTTAAACGCTTCCAGCGTTCAAGGGTCCTTTCAAACGTTTCGCCGATCCGGAAAAGATAAGTCGTATATATACTTGAACCCTGGGGATAAAGATGGGACAGGTGGGTGAATACGTGAATCCGCTCACTCTCCGGGGAAAGGGCGCCTTCCAGGGCAGACTCTATGAGCCCGACTATTTGACCCGCATTCTGCCAGTTTGTGGCAGTCTCAAGTGTATCAACCGCATAGCCTTTTTCCCACAAGGAGTTCCTGAGATAGGGCGCCAAGAAACGTTTCTCCGCCCACTTGCGGCCCATGTAACTGCCTATATAAATTCCCCCCGCCCTTTTGAACAAGCGAAGCGCCTGTCTTTTTGATGTGTGATATTGCTTCCGGCTTCCTGTGACTCCAAACGTCAGCATGCACTTGTCAACAGCCGCACCTCGCCAGGCTAACATTTTCTCCAATAAGGCAACGAGCCGTTCATAACCCGCAAGCACAAGTTGGGTCTGAGTTTCAACCGGATTGCTCAGCCGCAGCATGGACAGGAAAATTCGGTCCTGCACTGCTCTGCGAACTGCGTCCACGGCCGTTTGCCACCCGGGGAAGAATAAAACGTGGAACTTTTCCTTTTCCGGCAACGGTGTCACGCGCATCTTGACCTCGGTAAGGATTCCCATACGTCCTTCTGATCCGAGTACTACCTCGCGCAGGTCAGGTCCGGTTGATGAAGCTGGGAAATCGGGAATATCCAAGGGGCCTTGAGGCGTCTCAAGCCGGCCGCCTGCAAACAGCTTTTCGATTTTGCCGTAACGCAGGGACTGCTGCCCGCTCGAACGGGTGGCTATCCAGCCCCCCAGCCTGGAGAACTCAAAAGACTGAGGAAAATGCCCCAGTGTGTAACCGCGGGCCCTGAGCTGTGCTTCCACGGAGGGCCCGTCAGCTCCGGCACCGAATGTGGCGATCTGACTTTCCTTGTCCAGATTCAGCAGTCGGTTCATTCTCCCCGTATCAACCGTCACGACGGGGTTTGAGAGTCTTTCCGGGTTGATATGACCCACGACGCTGGTCCCGCCTCCGTATGGGATGACGACGGCCCCTGTTTTCCGGGCGTAATCGAAAAGCTCACGAACCTCATCTCCGGAGACCGGATAGGCGACGCCGTCAGGAAAGGCACCAATATTTCCACTGCGAAGGGCCAGCCAGTCCGGAAAGCTCTGGCCTCTTGCGTGACGAAGGCGCTCCTCCGGCACCTTTGTTACCAGGGGGTGCTCCGGCAGACGGGATTCCGGCACCCGGGCCAGTACATCATCCAGTGTCGCATCGGGCAGGGGTACGGCCTTACCTATCTTCTCTGAAATAAACCCGCAAGCCTTTTCAGACAAAGGGAAACTGACGGTCTCATCACCCCAGCCGTTCCAACGTCTCATGTCTATCTCCCGAAAAACAAAGTCTTGACTGATTGCCTGCCCCGTGAAATTGCAAACCATTTCAATGGGACTGACAGCTGAACGCGCCATTCCGAAACAGATCATTTCCGGATGGCCATTCATTAACCTACTTTAAAGCACCATGACAGCCAGGGGTCAAGATTAAACCGAATGCCGTGCCGAGCCGTACAAACCGCATACTTTTGGGACCAGAATTCGCAGATAACACAGAAAACCTTTATTTTTTCACGCCCGCTCGCTACGCTCACTCGAGCTCGCAGAGATCACAGAGAGGTTTTTGTTTTTTTGAAATCAAAATGCTTTTCTCTGCGTTCTTTGTGAACTCTGCGTGATAAATATTATTACTCTGTGTCCTCTATGTTCGTCGAAGCCTGCCCGCCCCCACTGTGGCGGATGTTAGCCATTAGCTTTTATTAGAGTAGAGTAGAGGAATAAGTGACAATGTTTAGGCTTCGACATACATCAGTTACAGGGTTTCCCCGTTGTGGCTCAATAGCCGCATGCCATGCAGTGCGACCTATCCCCCCCTCGTCAAACCCAGCGTGCGGTTTTCCCGCACTGGGCTTTCCCGAAAACTCTCGCCTTAAGCATTCTTTTGGCCCAGTTTCTGTCTCAGTCCAGAGAGTTTCTCAGGCAGCTTAACACCC
>CAZIXY010000255.1:0-5112 GCA_964543315.1 uncultured Desulfobacteraceae bacterium
GATCAATTTTCTCCTTTTTTGCCTTGAGAACCCAGTTGTTTGCTATTGCCTCTTCAATACTTTCAGGCAGGGCATAGACCTTCTTTTCTTCAGCAATACTTTGACCTGAAAAAAAAGGAGGCGTCACTAAAAGTGCCAAAAACAACCCGATAAATGAGACGTTATACTTCACCTCTTATCCCTCCATTTATCATACAGTTATTGAACATTCATTAGAACAGTGCGATGAAGATGTCAATGCAAACTTATAATAACCTTCTTCCGCTCAACATACAAACCGATGAGTTGTCGCAAGGCTATTGCCATCTAAGAGATCGGCTTGACAGTTTTTACGCAGCCAATTAAAGTAGATCTCGCCTAATCAGTGGGCGCCCCAAATATGTTATTCAAAAAAACATGATAAGGAATATTAATGTCATCATCCAACAATAGATTGAATTACTTGTGGCTTGCAATTATCGTTCTCCTGTTGCTCTTCTGGTTCAAACGGGATGACATATTCTTTTTTCAAAATTCAAGGCCAAGCGCCGAATCCCTCGACTTCAACAGGCCTGTTATGAAGTCCAAGTCCAGGCCCCTTATTGTGTCGGCCGATGAAGAGATAAACACAAAGGTTTTCAAACAAGTTCACCCGGCTGTCGTAAACATAGCCACAACAACCCTTAGCATGAATTTTTGGTTGGAAATCATCCCGAGAGAGGGACAGGGTTCAGGCTTTATAATAGATACAAAAGGATACATCCTGACCAACAATCACGTTGTCGCCAAAGCCCAGAAGATTACGGTTACCATGGCAAATGGGGAAAAAATTTCTGCAACACTCGTGGGGAGGGACCCTTCATCTGACCTGGCGGTAATAAAGATCCCTTCCAGGCACGTGAATGTTGTCGCCTCTCTGGGAGATTCAAATAAGATCAGGGTCGGGCAAAAGGCGATTGCAATCGGCAACCCCTTCGGTCTTTCCCACACGCTCACGACCGGCATCGTGAGCGCCCTGAAAAGAGGCATAAGGACGGAGGATGGAAATCAGATTGAAGATCTGATCCAGACGGATGCTGCCATAAATCCCGGCAATTCCGGCGGTCCCCTCCTCAATTCCAGCGGGGAGGTCATAGGGATCAACACTGCAATTTACAGCCTCTCCGGAGGATACCAGGGTATCGGGTTTGCGATTCCTATCAATATGGCCAGGAGTATTGCTACCCAGTTGATCACCTCTGGAAAAGTGGCGAGACCCTGGCTCGGCATTACCGGTATTTCGCTGAGTCCCGGACTTTCGGAAGGCTTGAAACTTGCCGTAAAGGAGGGCGTTTTGGTTGTTCAAATCATACCTGGAAGTCCGGCTGCCCAAGCCGGATTACGAGGAGGCCAAAGGGAAGTCATAGTAAGAGGCCTGAGAATTCCCCTGGGAGGAGATATCATTACCGGTATTGATGACCACAAGGTTACAGGCATGAAACAGATGGTTCGCCTTCTCGATAAACTAAAGGTGGGTGAAACCATGACCCTGAGGATATTCAGAGATGGTCAGCCAATGGATTTGAAAGTCCTCTTAGCGGAAAGGCCCTGACTGGATCTACAATTGCTCCCGCACGCCACCCGGCAGGCGGGGATGGATGATTTGGAATTGCGATGAAAATACTGGACGACCTGCATGCTTTTTTATGGCACAACCCGACAGCCAACAATTGTAACACCTACTTTATAGACGCCGAAAAAAGAATCCTTGTGGATCCGGGGCACTATCATCTATTCAGCCATGTTCAGGAAGCACTTTCCGGGTTATCGCTCTCAACCGGTGAAATTGATGTTGTTATCATCACGCACTGCCACCCGGATCACATGGAAGCCGTAAGGGCATTTGCGGATACCACCGCCCTGATTGCCATTCCCGCCACTGAAATGGATTTTATCAAAAGGGTTGCCCAACATCACGGGGAGGCATTGGGCATCGCTGACTTCGAACCTCAAATTTTGCTTCATGAAGGAGAACTGAACGTCGGCAATATGAACTTCCAGGTAATACAAACACCCGGCCATTCACCTGGGTCCATCTGTCTTTACTGGCCTGACAGAAAGGTGCTTTTTACCGGTGATGTTGTCTTCAACCAGGGAATAGGAAGAACGGACCTGCCGGGAGGCAACGGGCAGAAACTCAAAGAAAGTATCAAAAAGATTTCCCGGCTTGATGTGGAATACCTACTTCCGGGCCACGGCGAAATGGTATCAGGCCGGGAGGCGGTGAAAGCCAATTTCAGAAATATTGAAAGGATGTGGTTTCCTTATCTCTAAAATGAAAAAATCGATCTTAAAACAAATACCCTCTATTGATTTTGACCTGCGCCAGCTGGAAATTTTTCGCAAGGTAGTCGAACTCAAGAGCTTTTCAAAGGCTGCTGAAGCCGTTTTCCTGGCCCAGGCATCGGTGAGCGAAAGAATAGCCACACTTGAAAACACGGTTGGAACAAGACTTCTTGATCGATTGGGCAGACAGGTCGTTCCGACTAAGGCGGGAGAACTCCTTTATAAACATGCGGTCCTGCTCCTTGACATGAAACGCACCGCGGCTCAGGAAATGCAGGATTTTCTTGGCGTCAGACAGGGTGAAATCCATATCGGCGGCAGCACGATTCCTGGAGAATATATCTTACCCAAAGTGCTCCGGCTTTTTCAAAAGCAATACCCACTCGTTGCAGTAGTTTTGACTGTCGCCGATACAAAAGAAATCGAGGAGCTTGTTCTGAATGGCAATCTTGAGCTGGGCATTATAGGTTCCAGGAGCTCTCAAAAGAACCTCATACATCATGAACTATGGCAAGATGAACTGGTCCTGGCCCTTCCTTCCGAACACCGTTGGGCTAAAAAGAAGGAGATCTCAGTAGAAGAGCTTTCCGAAGAGCCTTTTATAATGAGAGAAGTCGGTTCTGGAACGTTGAGGATCATGGAGGAGTATCTCCGGGTTTCCCAATCAGAGGGAACCGACTCCTTGAATGTGGTGGCGCATCTTGGCACATCCACTGCGGTTAAAGAGGGTATAAAGGCGGGTCTCGGAATTTCCATCCTTTCTTCAAGAGCGGTGGAAACGGAGATCAAAGCAGGGATACTCAAAGCCCTGAAAGTGAGAGGGCTGTCCATGTCACGCAATTTTTATTTAATCAGAGACAAAAGGAGAATTGCGTCTCCCCTGTGTCAGGCCATGCTCGACTTCCTGCAGGAAACTTCCGATCAATAGAAGGTAAAAATTAAAAAGCGCACAGCGACTTTTTACGAGGTTATCAAATATGGATAAGTTAATCGATTACCGTGGTGATTGTTGAAAGGCCTATCAGGACGTAGGTCTATGTCTCAGAATAATGCCACCAGGTGAATCCTTCGAATTTATTGTGGAAAGAGAGAAGCTCGAAAACATCAGGAAAGTAGTCTCCTGCAATCAAGGAAAAGTGCTTTCAGAGACCTTTGTGGAAAATGATGTCCGTATCAAAGTAAGAAAGTCTGGAGAAGGCGATTAGAGGCTGACCTTCTTCTCATATACTTTTATCCTCCTTAACTTCAATATCAGGAAGACCTCCTGGCCTACCTTCAAACCCATGCCTTCAAAAATATAGTGCGGCATCTCCGCCACAAGCTTATTATTTCCTGCCTTGATCACTATCTGGATCGAATCCGGGGGAGCTTTTATTTCGGAGATAACACCTTTAAACCGGTTGACTTCCGGGCCCGGCGGCTTCATTGGGGAGACATATATATCGCGGGGGAATAGGACAATTCTCTGGACTGAATTCCCGTCGTGGGGGACAACAATGGGCAATCCGCCGCACCTCACCTCCACCAGCCCCTGGCCAAGGTTGCGTGTACTATCGCATTGCAAGATATTGGGTGCTCCAATAAAAGCAACTACCTTCTCATTTGCAGGATAAAAGAAGACATCCTCTGGCCTTCCTACCTGCTCTATGCGGCCCTTATGGATGATAGCTATCCTATCGGCCACCTCCTCCGCTTCCGTCAGTTCATGAGTTACATACAAAGTGGTAATTCCCAGATTGCGCTGAAGTTGCTTCAACTCTGACTGTAGATACTTAGATGTCTGCAAGTCCAGGCTACTCAGAGGCTCATCCAGGAGCAGTATCCCGGGTGAAAGAGCCAGGGCACGGGCTAAGGCCACCCGCTGCTTTTCTCCGCCGCTAAGGTTTCGGGGATAGCGAGAAGTCAGGTGTTTTATCCGCATCAGCTCGAGCAGTTCCCCCACCCGGGCTTCAATTTTTTCCCTGGGCCGCCCCTGTACTTTGAGGCTGTAGGCAATATTCGAGGCTACGCTAAGATGGGGAAACAGCATCAGGTCCTGGAACAGGTAGCCTACTCCTCTTCTCTGTGGAGGGAGCCCATCTACGGCAATACCGTCAAAAAGCACCGAGCCCTCATATTCATTCAGACCGGCGATCACATTGAGCAGGGTGGTCTTTCCCGCGCCGTTCGGTCCCAAAAGGACGAGGAACTCGCCTGAAATGACACCCAGGTTCAGGTCACGGCAGATGAAATTGGTAATTCCCTTAAGCTCAACTGCGGGCATATCACCTCCATTTGCCAGTTATCCTGCGCTCCATAGAGATGAAAAATCTCTCAAAGGTGAGGCACATCACCGCGAGGACTATCAAGCATACTATAACAATATCTATCCGGATCAAACTTTCAGCTTTCATAAGCAAAGCCCCTATACCGGTGGGAATGGCTACCATCTCAGCGGCTATTATCACCCGCCAGGCCATCCCCGCTTCCAGTCTCAAACCGGTAAATATGTTGGGAAGGGCAAGAGGCAAGACTATTGTAGTCAAGATATTTCTTTCAGATGCCCCCAAGGTCTTTGCAACCTTGATAAGATTTCTATCTACGGTTTTGATACCAGTGACGGTGTTGTAAAGCACCGGGAAGAATGAACAGATAAATATTATTATGATAGGAAGCATCTCACCTATTCCAAACCACAGCATCAAAATGGGCAGCCAGCCCAGGGCAGGGATAGGGTAGACCAGACTAAATATAGGATGAAGTGTCTTATCTACATTTTCCTTATAACCCATCAAGGTCCCCATTACTATGCCGGCAATGGAGCCGGTG
>CAZIXY010000256.1:0-5104 GCA_964543315.1 uncultured Desulfobacteraceae bacterium
CTATAATATAGTAACTCCCGAGCCCGGGAAATTCAGATTTTTTAAGTGCTCCTATGAGAAAACCGGTAAGCTCATTGAGAAATTGATACGCACTCGGATTTGTATTGAAGCCAGCCAAAGATTTTCCAGCAGCAGATACGGATATATCCATTAATAGTAGACCCTCTCCAAGGTCTTGTTTAAGGCTATTGACATAGTCTTTCAATGTTTTTACGTCAATTATTATCCTTTTCTTTGTCTTCTTGGCCTCTCTTTTATCCTGTCCAGCCTCAACTGAACCTGATTTGCTGCCCTGTAAGGCAATTCCCACTTCTTTGTCAATATTTGAGGTGAATTCATCGTCAATATGCAGTTTTTCTATTTCTACCTCTATGGTATCATTCGGTCGTATTTTTTTAATATCTTGCTTTGTTACCGGGGATTCGTCCTTGACCCTGGCAGCATCCATAATCAGGGACATAAGCTCCGCGCCTATTCGTTTTTTAATCTTATATTCTTTGAGGGGCAGGTCTCTAAATCTAATCTCTGCATTATCCCAGGTGATTATTTCTCGGGCAGCTTTTTCGCCCTGTGAGTCCCCGTAAACAGCGTTATAAAGTTCCCCTTTTATAAAATAGAAGAAACCCTTTTTTTTGTCGCCTTCGCGGTATATTTCAAGAATACATGTCTTTTGTTCCATTTGAATAAGCTGCAGAAAACTACCAGTAGATATACTTCTTACAAACCCGCCTTTGGAAGATTCCATTAGACAATCTTTTATCGCGGTAGCCAGAGTCTCCAACTCAACAGGCTTTTCCAAGAAAAATCTGAGGGAGCCTAATGTCTTCAACCTTTTCTTTATAACCGGAGTCGCATAAGCGCTTATAACTATAGCGGGAATAGACGGGAAATTATTGCTCATGTAAGCAAGGAGTTCAAATCCGTCCATTTGAGGCATGCTCAAGTCCGTAACTACAAGGTCAATTTTTCTGGATTCAAGGGTATCTACGGCCAATTTTCCATTTCCAGCGGTGAGGACATTGAAGTCTGAAGAGTGCTTTTCCAGACCGTCTTCCACACTCATGACAAAATCCTCTTCGTCATCTACAATCAGAACATTCTTCATTTCGTCTTGATACCCAAAAAAGTCTTGAAAAAATTCTATATGAAATGCAAAGATTTCTTACAATTTAATATGATAATTAAAATTTATGGAAATTGTCAATGATTATGGTTGTGACATCTGTCACGATAAAGTTGGTTCTAAAATTCATATAAGCAGACAAAACTGAAACAGATCCATGTTTGAAAAATATCAAGAATTTATACCGGAGTTCCTTCAATTCCAGAAAAGCTTGTATAAACCGCTACCAATCCACCTCAGGGCAAACCCATTAAAAATCGATCCGGGACGGCTCTTAAACTTGTTGGAAGAAAAGGGGGTTTTTCTCAGAAAATCAAGTGATACGGATAGGACCATGTATATTGCCCCGGGGTTGGAATCGCCCGGCAATATGGTGGAATATTTTCTTGGATATTACCATCCACAGGCATTCACTTCCTGCTTGGCATCCATAGCGCTTTCTCCAAAAAAAGATTCCTATGTCCTCGACATGTGTGCCTCTCCGGGTGGTAAGACTTCGCATATGGCGCAACTGATGTATAACACCGGCCTGATCGTTGCTAATGACCTCTATCCAAGCAGACACATTCCCTTAGGGCATACCCTTGAGAGACTGGGGGTCACAAACGCCGTTATCACAGGATACCAGGCCCAGGAATTCCCTTTAAAAAAGCATTTCGATTTTGTTTTAGCTGACGTTCCCTGTTCAGGGGAGGGGAGATTCAGGAAGATTCATGATACTTACGAATACAAAGAGACTAAGGCCAGATACGCACTTCCTGATCTCCAGAAAAAGATTATCCTCAGGGGGTTTGATCTTTTAAGGAAAAACGGCGTCATGCTTTATTCAACCTGTACATACAACCCCGAAGAAAACGAATCAGTCGTCAGTTTCCTGTTGGATAACAGAGATGCCGAAATACTGCCGATCAACGCGGGTTTTACATATGAGCCTGGGATAACCAAATGGGGAGACACTAAGTATGATAAAAGACTCGAAAGGACTGCAAGATTTTACCCGCACAGGATCGATTCAGTGGGATTCTTCATGGCCAGAATTGGCAAGCGAGGATGAACGGCACTATCTGTTCGGGTTTCTCAAAGAACGGTTCGGAATCCCTGAAGACAGTTTTGAAGAGTATTTGTTGCTTCGCCGCAATAAAAGCTGGCAACTCATAAAAAACGCAAGCCAGCTTGAGTATGCCTCAAATCTTAAGGTTTCCAAGGTGGGAATCAGGGCCTTTCAAAAGGTCGGCGCCTTTGTAAAACCTACAACAAGACTGATTCAGATCTTCGGGCACAGCGCCACAAAGTCAAAGTTAGATATTGAGGAAGAACAACTCTCCATAATCCTGTCGGGAGAAAAATTCCCTGTTGATCTTGCAATAGATAAGGGTTACGTGATTCTGGCACTTAATAGCAAAATGATTCTCGGTCTCGGATTTTTTGTTAACGGCGAGGTACATTCCCAGATTTCCCGCAAGGAACTGAGGCAGGCAATGCTTATTTATTGATCTGCTTGTGTTCTCCTTTCCCCGCAATGCTGACAATCTTTGCAGTTAGCAATGAACCTATCAGGATCAACATATTCAGTATTAAAGTATAGATCCAGCCAAAATAGAAGACCATCACGGGAAACAGAAAGGGTTTTATGGCGCGGTTGGAAAGAAAGTTTGCCAGGTGAAAATCTGAGACATTTTTTTCGCGAAGACCTTTAAGGAGCGGGTACCACGCATAGACAGGTCCCATGGAAAGGATGCCTGCCAAAGATGAAAATGCGATTCCCTTAATTCCCTGCTTCCTGCCAAAAAAGCGCGATATTTGTTCATGTCCTGAAAGGAAATTGAGCGCAACCATAATAATGAACGCAATTAAAAGGGGAATGGATATCTGGAGCAGTATGCTTCCGCTCATTTTCAGTGCCGCAACCACGCCAGCCGATGAGATCGAAAAGAGAATTGTGTAAAGCGTAAAAACGCTCACGAGAAATGCCCACAAGCGGATAATTTTTTTTATATGACTGTTTTTCATTTCAAGAGTCTCAATATGAATACGGTCAAAAACGCAACAGGTATGGCAAGAATGAAGGCTGTCAGGTTTCTTGATAAGGCAAACCGCCAGCCTAGCACGGATATTTCTGCCGGCAACTGTATTATCCCTACTGTAACCCATGTTACAATAAGCGCAGTTACCGCATACAGGCTGACTTCCAGTTCAAGAAGGGCATTACCGATTACATAGCTGTTTATGGGATTTCCAGTAAAAAGGCTCCCGAAAAAGGATCCGGTCAATGCGTCCGGCAGGTGTTTTCCAATAAAGAGAGAGAAGAGTATTTTCTTTGAGACGAATGCCTGGAAAAGCCCGATTAGAAAGACGATCCCGATCAGTACCGGTATTATGGAGGCGAACTGCCTAACCGTCTGATTTACAGAATGTATAAGATTTTCTTTGGCTGTTGTTTTGCTTCCATAGTCAAGTACTCGCAACTCACCCCGCCTATATTTCTCAACCGCATTCCGCACCGTGCCGCTTACAGAAGTGAAAACCTCGATATCATGCTCGAGAAGGGGTCTTGCAACATGTGGAGAGATGTACCCGGCTATAATCGCCCTGGTTTTTTTTTCGATGGCAATTGCCACGCAGCCAATACCGGCACTGGCACCAGTCCTGTCAAATGATACTTGAACCGCCTCAAAATCCAGAGTCCCGACATCAATTACAAGCAAATATGGCGAAAGCCCCAGTCTGTGCTCCACCTCTGCATCCAGGTCGGGACCATTTGCTGCTACAGCGATTTTCATCCTAATTTAACCTTTATTTGCATGGTATTACACCAAACCTCTAAACTATTACTTATCCATACACTACCATGTATGTTTCAGTGCTCAGGTAGCGTTAGTAGAGCGTACCGAACCCTGACTAATCTGTCAAACCCATGGTGACAGGGGCACGTTGCAGACAGAAGGAGGGCTCAGAACGTAAATATCTTAGGGGGGCGGCAGGGTAAAGTTACATACCATGGGCCAAACGTGAAAAAAATGGCAATTGATGAGGTAGATTCGGAAGGAAGCCCTAAATGTGATCGACCCAGGAACAGGAAACATCACATCAAACCCTTTTCCTTTAATGACAGATGACCTTTCCTTGTGATAATTATATGATCCAGGACGGAAATTCCAATAATTTTCCCGGCATCAACTAACTGTCTCGTTGTAGCGATATCATCGCGGCTTGG
Organism: uncultured Desulfobacteraceae bacterium; assembly: GCA_964543315.1. Taxonomy (GTDB): domain Bacteria; phylum Desulfobacterota; class DSM-4660; order Desulfatiglandales; family Desulfatiglandaceae; genus JAFDHL01. The sequence goes on from CAZIXY010000256.1 coordinate 4,338, forward strand.
TTTTAGTACGCCTGACGGGTGGTTGTGGGCGAGGATTACTGAGGCCGCTCGATCGGAAATGGCATCTACAAACACCTCACGCGGGTGAACCTGGTTGGTGTTAAGAAGGCCAACAGTAATCACCCTGTTTCCAATGACCTCGTTTGCACCGTTTAAAGATATACAGAGAAAGTATTCCTGCTTTTTGCCGCCAATATATGAAATAAGAGGCAGAACATCTTCTGCATGCTTAATAACTATGCTTTCCTTTACAAGTCGCCTTCTTGCTAATTCAAAAGAGGCGACGATCTGGCATGCCCTTGCAAAACCAACACCTTCAATTGCAATAAGGTTTTTTATATCGATCGCTTCCTTATCCTTATCAAGCTTGTGCAGAATGGCATGAGCCACTTGAAAGACATCTTTTCCCCTGATTCCGCTCCCGAGAAGAATGGCAAGAAGTTCCGTATCCGAAAGCGCCTCCGGACCTTTTGCAGCAAGTTTTTCCCGGGGTCTATCAAAATCTGGAATATCCTTAATGTGTTTCAATGTCGTTTCCGGTTTTTTGGAGTCTCATTAGACGTTCTGCAGCCTGGCAGGTTATTATTTCTGGTTTTCCAGTTCGATGACTCCTTTTAATAGCTTTATTATACCTTCCCTTACCTTTCTGTTTTTTATTTTTCGAAAGAGTTTGAACAGGGTTATTTCTTCCTTGTCAAGGGACCGAATGTTTTCAAAGGGGCTTTTTCCGGGAGAGTATCCTGGGGACAGGTCTGAAACCTTAGGGG
>CAZIXY010000257.1:0-5103 GCA_964543315.1 uncultured Desulfobacteraceae bacterium
CATCGAGATGAGATCGAGCAACAGATTGCTGAGAACGAGGAAGCTTAACACATGAGCCGCTTTTTGGCCGATGAGAATTTCCCTCTTCCTGTAGTAGAAGAATTGCGTCGACTTGGACATGATGTGGTGACAATTCAAGAAGCAGGTAGAGCTAATCAACAATTTTCTGACAAAAATGTCTTGAATCTTGCGAGTACAGGGAAAAGGGCTTTAATGACGCTCAATCGGAAACATTTTATACGCTTACATGAAGTATCTGCAAATCATGCAGGTATTATTGTTTGCACTATGGATCTTGATTATTTCGGACAAGCATACCGAATCCATCAAGCCATAAAACAATACACAACATTGCATGGAGTGTTGATCAAGGTCAATAGGCCAGCTTGAAAAGCACCGAATTCTCTTCGGGAATCTGATACAATGGTAGTGAGTTAGTGCCTGGTAAGGTGCAAAAAACTTTCGTGGAAAAAGATCATTTAAGTTACTTTTGTTATCAACGCCCCCCCTTTGGAGATAAACCCGACCTTTTCTACAAAAACGAAGGCGTGCTCTCTCTTTCCGGTCCCGAACTTACCGAGCTTCTTAGGGCAGTTCTTGATAAAGGTGTCCCTTTCAGGTTCCGGGCCAAAGGCTTCAGCATGTCTCCCTTTATAAAGGATGCTGATATAGTAACGATTTCTCCGCTTTCCCGTGCTTCACCCGGGCTTGGCGATATGGTTGCATTCATTCATCCGGGGACGAAAAGACTTGTCATCCACAGGGTTGTTGGCAAAAGTAGTGAATCCTACATGATAAGAGGAGATAATATGCTCCAGGAGGACGGCCCGGTCACAAAAGCGGACATTATTGGGCGTGTGACCAGGATTGAAAGGCATGGGAGGAAAATCCTTCTCGGACTCGGCCCGGAAAAGTTCCTGATAGTATTTCTGACCCGCAGCGGGCTTTTTTTACGTTTTTTGCTTCCAATGTGGAGGATTGTTCGCCCCATTTTCAGATAATGGTTGATGCAATAAGCAAACAACGGGGAATTTCTCGGAGCAAATTTATTTCTACAGTGCTTCGTGAAAACATATTAGGCGAAAAGAATCGACAATTGAAAGAGGCATATAACCGGGTCTTCTCGGATGATTCGATTAGAAAAGAGCAGCTTGATACAGCTGCATGGTTTGGAGGAATGGAGGTCAAAGAGGGGCAGGAGTGGTAATTAGGAAAGGTTCGATTTATTGCGACAAAATCGTTCGATATCTAACATGCTTTTTGCCTTTTATCTTTTAACCCTCTGTGACTCTGTGTGCTCTGCGTGAGACACGTTTTTTGTCTTTTATTTTTAAACCCTCCTTGTCTCAGTGTACTCTATGTGAGATAAAATCAATATCCAACCAAAGAAATAAACTTAAGAACTTATGGACGTCCCCATCTCCCACAAACTTGACATGGATGCCCTCGTCAGGGTGCTATCCGAAAATGACAGTGTCGTTTTCGCCTATATCTATGGATCTGTGTTGGCGGGGGACGGTGCCAATGATATCGACATTGCCGTTTTCGCAAACACGGATTCTGATCCGAATCAACTGTCTGCTGAGTTAAAGGTTTCCCTTCACAATGAAACAGGCCTGTCTCCGGACGTATTCGACGTGCGGATCCTGAACGCGGTCAGCGAACACGGTGATCTTTTCGGCCTTCTCTATCTTAAAAACGTTCTGGAAGACGGCAAAATACTTGTCGATAAAAACCCCGGCAATCGAGCGGATTTTCTGGAACAATATGGCTTAAGATTCCGGGAGTGCGAAGGGCTCATACGGGAGGTGTTGGCATGAAAGCCGATAAAGTCCGTATCCAAAGCTACTTGGCTGAAATCAGGAAGAACAGCCTTGAACTGAATCAATTGATCGATGCCAATGACTTGACCGTGGATTCAGTGCCGCTTAAGGCGGCAAAATATCTCCTGATTGAACTTGCCGAGGCCATGTCCAACACGATTCAGCATATCCTGGCAAAAGAAAAAGGCGTCGCCGTATCAGGATACATTGACACCGTTGTTAAAGGGCATGATCATGGAATTCTTTCGGACGATTTGTTTCAACGGCTGAAACCATTTTTCGATTTTCGAAACAGCCTGATTCATAGATACTGGAATGTCGATGACCAGCGGCTTATTGGTAACATCCTCTCTGGACGGAACGATTTTGAACTTTTTATCTCAGAAATCGAAACCTATTTGAAACAATAGGTGATTATTGTCCGGGGCAGGTGCAAACCTACAAGGATGGTAATCAGCTTTTCACAATATCATGTCAATCCAGTCAATCCTGTCTGGGGAACAAGAGTTATTCAACCTAATCAACAACCCTAAACCCTAAAATGTATCCATTTTTTTGTTTTCTTGCAATCGTCAATCGACAATGGTAAATTTAAAAATGTATACGTCCCCCATTACGTTTTTATAAATATTTCAGTGAGGTAAATAGGCAATGCAGCAAATCACTGTGGATAAGACAGAACTTTATAATCTGATTAAACTTGCTGTGCGGGATGTACTTGAAGAAGAGCTATTTCGGGTTCGGCTTGAAGCACTGCCGTTTATATCTGATAAAGAAATGAAACAGATTGAGGAGTCCTACGACATGCCGCAGGTACGGAAGAATGTCGCTCGAAGTGAGAGAACTAATTGAGCGTTTTTTGAAAAAGATGCGTGGATGAAAACAAAGATGTACAGAGTTATTGAAGGTATATATCGAAATGGTAAGATTATTGTTCCCAGGTTCCCCGTAATAGGGGATAAAACAAAAGTGATCATTGCATTTGCGGAGCGCACTTCATACACAGAAAAGGGCGGGGCTGTCGAAGATGCTGAGATCCCATTAGATTCACCAAGGTGCCTTGAGGATGTAGACGTTACTATCAGCACGGTGGACGGATATAGGGCAAAATTAGTGAAGGCAGAAAATGGCAAGAGGAGAGGAAATCATGTCCGCTCACCTTTCTTTTCTTCGCCACCCGTCAGGTTGGGGTATACCGATGCTTCTATGTTGGACAGAATAATTGCCAGAGAGGAAGGTAATGAAGATATTTCTTGATACTTCATTCATCGTAGCATTCTATAACGGAGAGGACAAAAACCATACCCGAGCAAGAGCTTTCATGGGTGAAGCAGACCAGAGCCTATCCTGTCTTATATCTGATTATGTCTTTGACGAAGTCTTGACGGTTTTACTGGTCAGAGGCGGGAAGGCCTTGTCTATTGAGGCCAGCCGCAAGATCTTGGAGGATGAAAGGATCGATCTTCTCCAGATAGATACGGAGACATTTGATAAGGCGTGGCTCGTGTATCAGAGTTTTGAGGACAAACAATGGAGCTTTACGGATTGTACATTTTATGTGCTGATGAAAAACCTATCCATAGATACCGGCGCTTCTTTTGATAACCATTTTGATCAATTTGGATTTATTGCCGTTCCCAGATAGGTAAACGTATTTGAAGTTCTGCTCACTTGCTTTCATCCGTTTTTGACAATCCGGAAATTATCAGAGAATATTTGGCATAAATTCAGAAGGAAACAACATCCACTAAGAATTATTTAGTTATTTATGGACGTCATTATAATATATCTTCATCACGCTGACTGAAAAAGGCTTGACAATTAGAGAGGTTCCACTGTAGCCTAAAAAATTAAACTGTCCCGCAGCGCCTCTGGGGTGTGGATTAAAAAGCTCCAATAGCATACAAAAAAGGGAGGTTTACAAAATGAAAAAAAAGCTTTGGGAGAAACCCAGGCTGATAGTCTTGTTCAGGGGCAGACCTGAGGAGTATGTATTAGTTGCTTGCAAGACACATTTAGTGCAGGGCCCCGCAGTTAATCCCTGCACCAAGCCCAGCAATATCCAATGTGGAACCGCAATAGGTACTTAGCCGCAGATCGTTTAGGTTTACAAAAACCTCCCCTTGATTTTAACCCCTGTATCCTTTTTGACTAACCATTTCGAGACCTTTGCAAAACCGGGCGAAAATCGCCACTGTTTGCAACCTCCAGAATAGAAATCTCCTAAATTCAAACCTCTCCTCACGAAAAACTCTTTCGTGAGCAATTTTGTTTTTTGATGATACCGATTACAGTGAAAAAGTTGAATATATAGGCGATGAGATCAATGAAAAAGAAACTAAAAAATTTTTAGTAGATATTGCAATGACACAATTTACATGATAATCACAGCAAATTTGACAACTTAACTTAATGACCCCTTAAGAAATTAACAACGTCCCATATTACAAGAGGAGGCACCTATGAAACTAAAAATGACCATTGAGATTTGGGCAAAGGAATCTTGGTATATTGCCAAATGCCCCGAACTTGATTTCATTTCACAAGGGAGGACCCCAGAAGAAGCGAAAACAAATTTGCGTGAAGTTGTAGAAATTCAATTTGAAGAAATGACGGAGATGGGGACTTTAGATGAATACCTTCAGGAGTGTGGATACAAGTTTGAAAATGACATTGCCGTACCGATGAGTGAAATGGTGGGTTTTGAAAAACAGGCCATCCAGATAAATAAATAATGGCAAAACTTACACCAACCGATTGGAAGACTCAATTGAAGATATTTGAAGCATATGGCTGTAGATATAAGCGCAAAAAGGGATCTCACCACATTTTGATCTATCCTGGAGCTAAAAGGGCTGTTGTTATTCCCGAATATGATGAAGTGGACCTGGATATCATCAAAAACAATATGCGAACAGTGGGAATGAGTAGGGACAAATATCTTCAGTTACTCGAAAAAGTTTGAGTTTCTGCAGATCTGAACATAGCCTGTTTGAAAATTGTTTACGACTTGGCTGTAGAGTAGTGAGACCTTTGCATAACCGGCTGAAAACGGCACTGTTTGTAATCTCTTGCGGTGAAGCAAATAACTATGCAACAATTGCCAAATAAATTATTCTTTTATACAATCCAAAGTCCGTAATCAAAAATCCAAAATATCATATTCCGCTCTACGCGAACGTACCCCTACGCACAAAATTCATATTATTGTAAAGGAGGTTTTATGGAGACAAATAACGAGTATGAAAAAATGGTTCTTAAAGAGATCCGGGGAATTCCT
>CAZIXY010000258.1:0-5036 GCA_964543315.1 uncultured Desulfobacteraceae bacterium
AGCCCTTCCCCGCCGAGTAAAAAGGCGCACAGCGACTTTTTACGAGGTTATCAAGATTAGAATTATGGAAAGAAAAAAGGCTTTTGAACCCGGCGACATAATATCCACTTTTACAAGACAGGTGGGCATAGTTATTTCCCAGGAAGTTTACGGGAAAATTCAAAACACCTTGAAAGAGAAAAAAAGGCCCGGTCATTATTTTGCCCCCGGATGCTGCACTCATCCCGATTACGTCATCCAGGTGCCTGTCCTGTTTGAAGACGGCACCTATGATGTGATGAGGGCCATGAATATTAAAAGGGCCCCGGACACATCCCCGGAAAAAAAGGCGCACATTCAAAGTATTATTGACAACCTGAGCGCGTGATCCTTTCAGCTCAAAAGGAGGAAACCATGGAAGATTGTATATTCTGTAAGATCATAAAAGGGGAAATACCCAGCTTCAAGGTATATGAGGATGAGAAGGTCTTTGCCTTCGAGGACATAAGCCCCATATCGGTAGGCCATACCCTCGTCGTTCCCAAAAGACATGCAGAAAACCTATGGGAAATCCCTGACGAAGACCTTGCTTCCGTGCATCGTGCCTCAAAAAAGGTCATCCACGCGATCAAAGATGTCCTTAAACCAACCGGCGTAGCCTGTCTTCAGCTAAATGGCCCGGGTGCAAATCAGGTTGTTTTACATTATCACCTTCACCTGATTCCGCGCATCACAGGAGATCCTGAATTGCCTGTAACATCCTGGGAACTAAAACAGGGAGACATGGACGCAATCAAGCAAACCGCCGAAAAAATAGCGGCAGCTATAAAATAGCCAGACCTGATTGGTATGGAAAATAGAGAGACTACTCAATCAGTTCCACGTTCCAGTACAGGTAATCCCGCCAGGAGTGTGGAACTTCCCTGAATCCAATGGTGATTTTCAAGGCCGGTAGCCATTTAGGCCGGGTTGGCTTTCGGATCAGATTCATACCTACTTCCGAAGGGACGCAACCGCCCTTTTTCCTATTGCACTTAACGCAGCATGTAACGATGTTGGTCCATTCGGTTTTGCCACCGCGGGCCTTGGGGACAACATGGTCGTAAGTGAGTTCTTCGGAAGAAAATCTCTCCCCGCAGTATTGACAGCGGTATTTATCTCTTGCATAGATATTCTGTCTTGAAAACTTGACTTCGTCATTGGGTCTCTTAACCAACTTGAGCAACCTTATAACAGATGGCAATTTGATGGTAAAACTGACCGAGTGAATTTCACGTCCATACTCCTCGAGGACTTCAACCTTGTCTAACATGAGTAAAGCAATCGCCCTTTTCCAGTTGATGATCTTCAGCGGTTCATAAGTAATGTTGAGTAAAAGGACCTGTTCCATATGGCACAACCTCGCCTATACTTTTTGCATCTTAAACCAAAATATTTTTTCTAAATTTGTAAATTTAACCTAATTAGACAAAGAATACAAGTAAAAAATTGATTTACAATGAAATCTTGCATATTATCAGACGCGGGCCGATCCGATCCTTTAAAGCACATTCATATACTTAAATCATTCGTGTGTAAGCCTTTGCACGGGACTATTGACAAACAAGGCAGGAGGCATGGGGCTCTTCAAAAGTACGCATGGTCATCCAGAAACAATCTGTTTCCGGATGGAGCTTTTAGCGGTCTGCGATCAGCAATCTGCCAAACTCTTGGTTTGGTCTTTTGCTGAATGTTTACCTGCCGTTCTTATGGCTGGCCGAATGCTTACAGCTTTGCCTGTCATTGAGAAGAGTGCCATGCCGAGCCTTTCAAACTTCATCCTTATCTAAGGTGTTTGGGCAATGGCACTCTCTTTTCAAATTGCGCATCGAGACTTCTGCCGAATGATCCCTTACCCTTCGAACTGAAAATTGTTTTAAAAGATATGTCATGAAAAAAATATTCATCTTCATCCTGCTTGGACTCATCGTCTTCATCGGATTCCGCCTTTTTCGTCCCATTCCGGAAATCAAAAACACAAATCCGATAGGAAAAAACATTATCTGTTTTGGTGACAGCCTCACCTCTGGAACAGGGGCAATGAAAAAGGGGATGGATTATCCTTCCCAGCTTTCCAGAATGATTCATAGGCCCGTTATCAATGCCGGTATTCCGGGCGATACTACCGCAAGTGCCCTTGAAAGACTGGAGGAGGATGTCTTGTCCAGGTCACCGAGAATTGTCCTAATCACTTTGGGAGGAAACGATCTTAAAAACAGGGTTCCCAGAGAAACAACCTTTCATAACATGAGAATTATTATCGCATCTATCCAGGATGCAGGAGCCCTTGTCATTGTTGCAGGAATTGATATTCCATTGTTGGGCAGGGGATTTGGAAAATACTATAAAGAGCTGTGTGATGAATTAGGAGCCGTTCTCATCCCTGATATCTTTGAGGGAATCATGGGAAAACGCCATCTAATGAGCGATCCCATCCATCCCAATGACGCCGGTTACACAATATTCGCAGAAAAATTCTACAAGCAAATAAAACCCTACCTCTAACAAACTCCCCATTATTTCAAGTTGAAATAAGGACCTGCAGTTGACAGCGTGTATCACTTTCAGTATATATTCAGACCGTTTCACATGCTGGCCGAACAGTCCTGCTTTCTGATCGCAGGTATATTAGATACAATTTGGTGTTCCAAGCAGCATATTCGCGGATAACCCTTGGAAAATATTATGTGGCTTTACTGGATCAGCGGTGCTATTTTCGCTTACATTCTCTTAGTGCTCTTTTTCCTCTACCTGGTTCACAGGATTCCCAGAGAACCAGTCAAAGAAGCACCTGATTGGGGTCCTGTCACCGATACCAGAATACCCAGCATTGACGGTGGCTCACTTGAGGTCTGGCGCGTCGAACCTGAAGGCACGTCAAGAGGGACTGTTCTGCTGGCCCATGGCTGGAGCCGAAACCGGGATCGTATGGTCTCAAGGGCAAGGATATTCGGACAAATGGGCTTTACCACTGTCATTCACAGTGCCCGTGATCACGGACATTCAACCCCTTACCGATTTATGAATGCCTTTCGCTTTGCCGAAGACATTGAGGCTGTTCTCAAATGGATAAATGAACCGATACTGCTGTACGGACATTCAGCAGGCGCGGCAGGAGCTATCATTGCGGCTCACCGAAACCTCGAAAAGATAAATCTTCTCTTCTTAGAAGGCTGCTACGCCCGCACAAGCGAGGCCCTACTAAGCCTTTATAAAAACTACAACCGGTTCTTCGGCATCTTTTTTGCCCCAATGGTTGTTCTTTTCATGGACATCTTTTACGGCTTTCGATTAGACGAAGTAAGCCCGGTCCGGCTGGCATCTAACATGGACATACCGGTCCTAATCATTCACGGTGAACTTGACATGAGCTTTCCCCTCGATCATGCGTGGAGGCTGAGGGACAGTTTTCCCGCCGGAAGGGCGGAACTCTTTGTAGGCTTGGAAGCCGATCACAGCAGTTCATCTCTCACGCCTGAATACCCGACAGCAATTAAGTCATTTGTGGACCGCCACCTCCCCTAACATGATTTGACCCCAAACGCACATCTTACCTGAATTGCCTGTTTTGACTTGACCACTTTATCTCCGATATAGTATATTAATGGGCAATTTATTTAAATTTAGCCAATTTGAAAGAAGATAATAACAAGCTTTTTTCAATTATATTTCACACCCTTGGGGTTTATTTAAGGCAAAGAAAAAAAAGAAAAGGGAGAAAATAAAATGGCTGAAAAGACAATCAAGTGCCCAAAGTGCGGTCATGAGAATATATTTCCTTCGGAAGAATGCGAAAAATGTGGGAGTAGCTTTGCCCTCTTTGCTGAAACTCGATCAGCAATGGAAGATTTGAAACAGGAAAACGAGCAGATAGAGGAACTTATCCCCCTTGAAGAAGAAGATGGTTCGGTCGTGTGCCCAAAATGCGGGCATGAAAACCCATTTTTAAGTGAGGAATGTGTAAAGTGCGGAATTGTCTTTTCAAAGTATTATGAGGTTCTGGCAAGGAAACAGGAGGACGAAAAAGAGAGAGAAAGGGTATTGAGAAAAAAGGAGGAAGCGGAACAAAGGGCTGAGGCTTTAAGAAAACAAAAAGAGGAAGAAGAAAAGGCAGAGGCTCTAAGAAAAAAAAAAGAAGCTGAAGAAAGGGCCGAAGCACTCAGAAAACAAAAAGAGGAAGAAAAAAGGGCAGAGGCTTTAAGAAAGCAGAAAGAGGAAGAAGAAAGGGCAGAGGCTCTCAGAAAGCAAAAGGAGGAGGAAGAAAAGGCAGAGGCCCTCAGAAAGCAAAAGGAGGAAGAAGAAAGGGCAGAGGCCCTCAGAAAGCAAAAGGAGGTGGAAGAAAAGGCAGAGGCCCTCAGAAAACAGAAAGAGGAAGAAATTGAGAAAATCCAAAAGATAATAAGGGCCCTGAAACCAAAGGCTAAAATGAAAGACCTGCTTAAGAAATACGAAGGGCAGTCTATAGGTATTAATTATGAAAAACCCGCGGATATTAAGGCCGCCAGCCTCGTCAGGGTCAATGACGATCATTTCAGCATCTTTTTAAATGACGACCAGTTGATGGTCAGCTTTCCTTATACAAGTATCCTTTCAATTATCGAGGGAGTAGATGGTGTGGGAACCGGCTTTACGGAAGACGATACTGTCTTCTCGGTTATCATAAAAGTCTGCCACCCTCAATAAACTAATGCCCCATTAGGAATCCGTCGGTGATCAACCTTATATGAGTTCCACATTCTGTATTGAATGTTATTGTTAGCTGCCAACATACCAGGAGGGCAAAATGCAGCAGGAGATTGAAACAGTTCAAAGATTATTCGACGTCATCATTGAATTTTCGGTCAAATACGGTTTTCAGGTTTTCGGGGCCGTCATTATACTTATCATCGGGGTCATTATCGCCCGGTGGCTTGCAAAAATCGTGGTCAGTTTCTGCCAAAAGAGGAAAATGGACATCACGTTCTCAAAATTTCTGGGAAACGTCGTCAAAATCCTCGTTCTGGTCTTTGTCATTATTA
>CAZIXY010000259.1:0-5035 GCA_964543315.1 uncultured Desulfobacteraceae bacterium
TTAGCAACATAAAATTCACTGAAATGTAAACCAGGAATATCAAACGCTCTTTTTTCGCCATTCGTTATACGTTCTTTTGCCCTTATGGAATCTCGTACCGTCATTGCATGGACTTCCTTCGAATATCTTTTTGTTTGTGGAGTTCCGGTCATCGTTTCGGTATCTTTTTCATTGTGCATTATCAGATCTGCCAGCCTCTCCAAGGATGCTATTTCTATATCTCCAGGAACCTGCTGACCATTTGTAAAATATGAAATGGGTATTTTTCTTCGAAACAATTGATTGAATATATTTCCATATGCCATACTTTCATCGAGCTTTGTGAATATCAGCCCGCTGACCGGCATTGTCTTGAATTTCTCCAGTATTACAGCGAGGTCTTTTTCTTTCGTTGTGGCATCTAAGAGAAGCTGAATTTTAATATGACGCATTTTGTCAAAAAGAGTCTTAAGCTCAATAAATCGATTGCCGTCTTTACGGCTCATACCCGTGGTGTCGATTAAAATGGTATCTTTATCATTCAGTTTCTTAAGAGCTTTTTTGAATTCTTTACCGTTTGAAGCAGCTTTGAAGGGGATCCCCATGATTCTTGCATAAATTTTAAGCTGCTCAACACCTCCGATTCGATTATTATCCAAGGTAATTAGGGCCACTCGTTTCCTCATTTCAAAGGACTGAAAGGCAGCTAACTTTGCGATGGTTGTTGTTTTTCCAACACCTGGAGGCCCTACAAAAGCCATAATTTTCTGCCTGCCGTGGCCATCATCTATCGGCCCGGCTGTTATTCCCATTTCCCTGATGATACGAATGAAACATGATCTGATTTCCTCTTTTTCTAAAGTCTCTTTTGGTAACAGGACTTTATTCATTTCTTCTATCAATTCCAGGGCAATATTTTCTTCAACACCTTGAGATAACAGGTGTCGGCGCAGCATTATTAATTCCTCGGCAATATTTTGTTGAACATGCTTTTCTTTGACCGATAGCCTGTATCTATCTTTTAAAGCTTTCACTCCTCCATGAATTGAGTTAATGAAGCCCTTGTTTCTATTGCGTAAATCATCTGTACGATATTCAAAGGGTCGATGTGCAGTTAGATTTCCACCACTCTGAATAGAAAAGCTTTTTTTATTCTGGGGATAATAGTCGTCAGTTGCCGCTGTAACTTCTACCCCGGGTTTTGCCAAAAATCCTAAGACTCCCCTCTCTTGCTTCACACTTCTTGCGGAAAGAATCACTGACTCTGAACCAAATTCTTGTTTTACGAGCTTTAAGGCTCGAGTCATATCATCTGCTTTAAATTTTTTAATCTGCATCGGAAAGCCCCACAGTACCTAATGATTGAATTTTGACGTTATCTAAAATTTCGCTGTATGAAAGCACCACTAAATTAGGAATAAAGCGATCTACCAGCTTTTTGAAATGTGATCTGATCTGTGCGGAACACAAAACAATAGGTTGATAATTTAATGAGGCGAATTCCCCCAGCTTTCGGGCAACTGTTTCCATAATTTCATGGGCAATGCCTGGTTCCAATGCAAAAAAGCCGCCCTGTTCCGTTTGTTGAATCGCCTCGGATATGGTCTTTTCGATACCCTGATCAAGTGTTATTAAAGGGATATTTCCCTCCGGAGTCTGGTAAAGACCGGTGATAGTCCTCGCCAATGCTTGACGCACATACTCGGTCAGCATATCTATGTCTTTTGTTTGAGGGGACCAATCGGCCAAAGTCTCCAAGATAGTGAGCAGATCGCGAATAGGAACTTGCTCCTTTAACAGATTTTGGAGGACTTTCACGACACCGCCAAGCGACAGCAAATTAGGGACCAACTCTTCCACGACTTTTGGATATGAATCCCTGAGATTATCCAATAGTTTTTGAGCTTCCTGTCTCCCTAATAATTCGTGGCCGTAGCGTCTGATCACATCTGACAGGTGCGTCGTCAAGACTGTAGCAATATCAACCACGGTATAGCCCTCGGCTATCGCCTTATCTTTGACTTCTTCCTTTATCCAAAAAGCGGGCAGACCATAGGTGGGTTCTTCTGTTGAAATTCCTTCGATCTCTTTAACGGCATTTCCAGGATTCATTGCCAGGTAGTAATTTACCATCAATTTCCCCCTGGCCACCTCATTTCCCTTGAGAAGAATGGAATACTCTCCCGGTCTCAATTGCATGTTATCCTGTATATGAACGGGGGGAATGATGATACCGATTTCCTGGGCTATTTGTCGTCTGATTGACTTAATCCGATCCAGAAGTTCTCCATTTTGTTCCTCGTCTACCAGAGGCACCAGACCATAGCCGATTTCTAATGAAAGAACATCGAGAGGTGAAAGCATATCGAGTCTGTCTTGGGTTCTTGCTCTTTTTTGAACCATCTTTTTGGCTTTCTCTTCTTTTATCTTTGTCTCTTTGGCCTGCGAAGCAATATAGGCAATACTTCCGGCTACAATTGACAGAATCGTAAAAGGGATCATTGGTAGGCCTGGAACCAGGCCGAACCCCATAAGCGCCACAGCAGCAATACCAATGGCACGCGGCTGGAGCAACACCTGGGAAGACACTTGCTTTCCCAGAACTGATTCGGCTCCCGCTCTGCTCACGACAATACCCGCTGCGGTTGATATGATGATGGCTGGTATCTGGGTTACCAAACCGTCTCCCACTGTCATGAGTGTATAGTTTTGAGCTGCATGGGAAAACGACATGCCATTCTGGAGGACTCCGATCGTAAGCCCTCCTATTATATTGATCAGGGTTATTATGACTCCTGCTATAGCGTCTCCCCTTACAAACTTGCTGGCCCCGTCCATGGCACCGTAAAAATCCGCCTCTCGGGCAATCTCCATTCTCCTCGACTTTGCCTCCTGGTCGTCAATTAATCCAGCGTTCAGATCGGCATCTATACTCATCTGCTTGCCGGGCATAGCGTCCAGGGTGAAACGAGCAGCAACTTCCGAGATTCTGCCTGATCCTTTTGTAATAACTACAAAGTTGATGATAACCAGGATCAGGAAGACAATGGCACCTACAACATAATTCCCGCCCACTACAAAACTCCCAAAGGCCTTGATGACCTTTCCGGCCGCCATGGTTCCTTCATTTCCGTGGAGAAGAATTATGCGAGTGGAAGCGATATTAAGGGATAGGCGGAATAGCGTGCCGAGCAGAATTATGGAAGGAAACGAGGACAACTCCAGAGGTTTCAAGATATAGGTCGCTACCAAAACGATAATCAGCGAGAATGTAATGTTGAGTGAAAGGAGGATATCTAACAGCATTGGGGGTAGCGGTATCACCATAAACACAAGAATACTTACCACGGCCCCAGCCATCAAAATATCACTGTTTTTAACTATGAAAGGAATTCGATTTGAATATTGCCCTTGATCTGCCGTTTCCATAACTTCTTTACATTACCTGCTTTTATCTACTATCCTATTTGTTTAGAGCCTTTTTAAAATCACCCTCGGTTTATCAGTTATGATAAGTTTTATTAAGATCTAATGCTCAGAATATGCATTTTTCATGCCTGATATCATGGGCTGTACTCTATATTTTTCATTCCCTCCAGCCTGTAGACATATGCAAGAATTTCCGCAACCGCCCGGTAAAGATTTTCAGGAATAAAGTCGCCTATCTCAACTAATTTAAAAAGGGTTTGGGCCAGGGGCCTGTTCTCTATGATAGGAATCCCTTTTTCCCTGGCAATTTCTTTGATCCGTTCCGCAATAAATCCGGCTCCCTTCGCTATCACCTTTGGAGCGATCATTCCTTCAGCTTTATACTTTAAAGCGACCGCCAATTTAGTAGGGTTGGTTACGACAACATCGGCCTCCTGAACCATTTCCATCATTCGGCGTTGAGCCATTTCCCTCTGAATCCTTTTGATCCTGGCCTTGACAGTAGGATCTCCCTCTCTCTGCTTTAGTTCATCCTTTACCTCCTGTTTAGTCATCTTCAGTTCTCTTTCATGTTGCCAGCGCTGGTAGGCATAATCCAATGCTGCAAGAACAATCAATACGAGGCACGTATAAAAACAGATCTTAAAAGCAACACGGCCGATAAAGGAAAGAATTCCTCCCACACTCATTTGCATCAGGGACGGAATGGTTTCCAACTCACCCTTTAACAAAAGAAATGCAATACCTCCCACAAACAGGACCTTTAACAGCGCTTTCACGAGTTCCACCAATGACCTGAGGGAAAAAAGCCTTTTTATACCTTTAATAGGATCAAGCTTAGAGAGATTCGGAACAAGAGGCTCTCCGGTAAATAAAAAGCCTATTTGCAAAAGATTGGCTGCAACGCCCGCTATCAGAACAATCAGCATCAAAGGCATCAAGATCATAAATCCTCGCTGAAATACCTCCGACAATAGAAGATAGACTGAAGAATCATCAAAATTAAGGCTGCCGATATTTTGGAAGATACCTCCCATGAACTCTAAAAATTTCAGGAACATCCAAGAGCCTGAAAAAGCAAAGAAGCCCAGACCACTCAGCAAAACCAGAGCAGATGGGATTTCTCTGCTTTGAGCGACCTGCCCTTTTTTTCTTGCTTCCTGGCGCCGTTTCGGAGTTGCCGGCTCGGTTTTTTCCTGGTAGCTTTCTCCAGCCATAAATCCTCTGTTATGACATCGCTCTTAATAGAAGGAGGATATCACTTCCTAACCCATTGAATATCTGTTTAAGAAATAATGAAAGAAAAGGTAATGAAAACCCTAAGAACAATAGACCGATCAATATTTTTATAGGGATAGCTACTATAAAAATATGTATCTGCGGAACCGTTCGTGCGACAAGCCCGAAAGCTACACTCGTAAGCAGCATGACGGCAATAATGGGTGCGCCTACCTTGATGGCGATAACGAACATGTCCCCTCCAAGCCTTACCAATTGTGACATCAGGGAGTCGCTGAAATGGAAACCAAAAGGAGGCATTAAAATGAAACTGTCAACCAGTGAGCGTAGGAAACAATGGTGAGCATTTACGGCCAGGAATATGAGCATGGCTACGATGTTTTTCAGA
>CAZIXY010000260.1:0-4991 GCA_964543315.1 uncultured Desulfobacteraceae bacterium
TAAGGCTTTTTGACCTCAAGAGAATCTGTATATGATGCCGGGAACGCAATCTATGTGCCGGCCGGGGAACTTCACGCGTATCTGGGAGGTACGGGTATTGAACTCATGGCCAATTCGGATAATGTGCTGAGAGGCGGCCTGACACCCAAACACGTGGACGTTGCCGAAATGTTGAAGATTGTGAGTTTTCAAAGCAGGTCTGTTGAAAAGATAACGCCGTTGGGGAAAGGTGCCTTTGAGAGAACCTATCCTAACCCTTCCGGCGAATTCATATTGTGTGAGATTTCCCTGAATAAGGGGGGCAGCGTTACCGGTCCGGACAATCGGGGTGTGGAAATAATGATCTGCACCGATGGTGAGGCCGAAATAAAAGACCTGGGAAACGGTGAGGTTCAGCCCTTGTTAAAAGGAAGGTCCGTTATAGTCCCCGCCGGGGTGACGGGCTACCGGATAGAGGGAAACGCGATCATTTATAAGGCCTCGGTCCCTTGATATTTCTGCCCGATGCCTCACGCCGTCAGTGTCTTTTTCACATACTCCACCGCATTTCTGAAGATCTTGATCCCTTCACCCTCTTCGGGTAGGCTCGTATTTCCCTGCCTGATGAGCGTCTCTTTTCTCCTGGTCCATTCCGGGTGATTGGTAAAATGGTTGAATGCCTCGGGATGAGGCATGAGCCCGAAGACCCTGCCGGTGGGATCGCATATGCCGGCAATATCTTCAAGGGACCCGTTTGGATTAAGGGGCCATTCACCTTGAGCCCGCCGCCCTTCGTTATCGGCATATTGCATGACAACCTGCTTGCTTTTGAAAAGCAGGTCAATATCTTTTTTGGCCGCGTAGAACTTCCCCTCACCATGCCTGACCGGCAGTTCCATGCTGGAAATTCCCCTGGTAAAGACACATGGTGATTCGGGATTGAATTTAAGATTTACCCAGGTATCAATGAAATTTCCGGAGTCGTTGTAGGTAAGCGCTACATTTCGTTCACGGTATAGGGAGTCAAAAGCCGGGAGTAGTCCGAGATTAACCAGGCCCTGGAATCCATTACATATGCCTAATATTAGCTTGCCGTCTTCGATAAAATGTTCGATCCTGTCACCTAAATGCTGCCTGATCTTTGATGCCATAAGGACTCCTGCTCCGTGGTCGTCGGCCCAACTGAATCCTCCACCAAAGACAAGGATATGGTAATCGGCAAGAGATATTTCATTTTCAATGCCTTTTTTGTTGATCAGATCGTTGATATGTATCCTGTGGGATTCCGCGCCTGCCAGCTTAAGTGCAAAATCGGTCTCGTAATCGCAATTCAAACCGTAGCCGGTCAAAACAAGTGACTTGATGCTTTTCATAGTTACTCCAATAAAACTAAGAAGTTACCCGCCTCCGACCTTCGCTTCGACTATGCTCAGGGCTATGACGGGACAAGATGGCGGGCCAGGGTGAATAGTAAATAGTGAAAGACAACAAACTAAAAGATGTCTCACACAGAGCTCTCAGAGGCGCAGAGAAGAGCCCGCTCCCCTTCGACTTCGCTCAGGCTCGCTTGAGACCACAGAATTTTATGGAATCCTGTTTCAAAGACATCACAAAGTGATGATCCGGAGGCTATTGCATCCTGTCTCCTAAACAAGCTCTCCAAACGGTTTCATCCAGCCGGCTTTCAGTTCCGTAATATCTTCATGAATAATCGCCTTGTCCGCGGTATCTATGATGACAAATTCAGGGGATTCGGTGGTGAGGCCGATCCGGCCTAACTTCATGCCTGACAATTTTTCTTCAAATTCTTCCCTTTTATCAGGTGCCACCGTGATAATAAATCTTCCGCAGGACTCTGAGTAGAGGAGATGTGTCGCAGTAAGTCCGGAAGCCGCGGGAAATGATTTTAAGTGGATTTCCATTCCAAGCCCGCCCGCCATTGCCACCATGGCCAAATGGACACCCAGGCCCCCCCTGGTCACCGCGTGGCAGGAGCTGATCAGTCCGTATTTAATCGCCGCGTGCAATGCCAGGTACCGGGGCCATAGTTCTTCAATATCCACTTTGGGCACATTCAGACCCACCGAACCCATCATCTGGTAATATTCGCTTCCTCCCAGCTCGTCTTTTGTCTCCCCTAAGACATAAACAATATCACCCGGGAGCTTGGCGTCCATGGTGGTGCACAGGGTAATGTCTTCCACTATGCTGGACACCGTGAACATCAGGGTAGGCAGCCCGGACAGCTTGCGTCTTTCCCCGTAGGGCCCTTCCAGGTTGCCGTCAATGTACATGCTGTCCTTTCCCGACAACAGCGGTATTCCGTAGCCGAGGCAATAGTCCCTCAAAGCCCAGTTGGCCCTGACCAACTGTGCCGCCTTGTACCTGCCGTCCGGGTTTTTTTGGGGATGATACTCAATGGTCGGCCAGCAGAAGTTGTCCAGCCCGCCCAAATGCCGGGGATCCCCCCCTACCGCGAGAGTCCTTCGTACCGCCTCATCAATTGTGGCGGCCGCCATATGGTAAGTGTCTATATGGGAAAAGGAGGGATTGAGGGCCTGGCACACCGCAAGGCCCCTTTTAGATCCGAGTATGGGCCTGACAACCGTTGCATCGGTGGGAACGTCCCGGTCCTTTCCCACCAGGGGCTTGATCACGCTGCCCCCCTGGACCTCGTGATCGTACTGCCGCGCGATCCAGTTGCGTGAACAGATATTGGGGCGTGAAAGGACCGTCTTGAGAAGAAGGCCGTGTCTCTCAGGCTCGCCCAGGACCGGCTCCCTGAGGCCCCTCATCTCCGGGGGAATCCATTCGGCGTCAAATTCCCACTGCGGGAAATCGGACTCCAAAAGATCCATCTTGATATAGGCGCAGGTTTTCCCATTGTAAACCAGATGCAGGTAGCCTGAATCATTGTATTCGCCGATAACCGTACTTTCGACCGCGTGTTTCTCCGACAGGGCCATGAAGCGATGCAGGTGTTCCGGCTTCACGGCAATGGTCATCCTTTCCTGGGATTCGGATACCCAGATCTCCCATTGGTCAAGGCCGTTATATTTCAGCGGTACTCTGTCCAGGTCCACGCGGCAGCCGTTGCTGAACCGGGCGGATTCACCGACAGAGGATGACAAACCGCCTCCGCCGTTGTCGGTGATGAAAGATATAAGCCCTTCATCCCGGGCCTCGAGCAGGAAATCGTGCATCTTTTTCTGGGTATAGGGATCGCCGATCTGAACATGCCCTGCCGGGGTATGTTCGCTGTAGGTTTCGGAGGCGGCGGTAACGCCGTGTATACCGTCTTTGCCCACCCTGCCTCCTGACATGATGATCAGATCTCCCGGGGCGGTCTTTTTTTTATGGGAGGATTCACGGCCGATGCCGGCCGGCATTATCCCAACGGCAGTAACAAAGACGAGGCATTTTCCCAGGTAGCTTTCGTCAAAAAGGAGGAGCCCGAAGGGAGTGGGGATACCGCTCTTGTTCCCTCCGTCTTTCACTCCTTCAATGATTCCGTCAAGCAGACGGCGCGGATGAAGGTGAGGCTTCAGCTCGCCGCTGTAATCCCGGTGCCCCACACAGTATCCGTACATTCCAAGGATCAGCTTTGAACCCTTACCGGTTCCCATGGGATCACGGTATATGCCGACGATACCCGTGATCGCTCCCCCGTAAGCCTCCATATTGGACGGGCTGTTATGGGTTTCACCCGTAATCACGTAATAATGATCATCATCAAAACGTCCTACGCCGGCATTGTCCCACAAAACCGATATGACCCAGTCTTTTTCTTTTTTAATCTTGAGGGTAGGGTTCTCAATGCATGACTTGAAGAGGTTGTCAACAACCTCCGTATGTCCGGTGGCCGTATCATGGTATTTGAAGAGCCCCCTGAAGGTATTGTGATTGCAGTGATCGCTTCGGGCCTGGGAAATATACTCGAGTTCAACATCGGTTGGCAGGTCCAGGCCCACCTTGTTCCGGTCGTCACGAATATCTTTTCTCAGGAAATATTTTCTTATGACCGGAATGTCCCTGTCCTGGAGCGCGAGATTACGCTCAAGAGAAATGCGGCTCAGTTCCTCATCGCTTTGAATGGATATGACACTGGCGCTCGGTTCGTGGTCAAGAATGACTTTCGGCACCGGGAATCCGATGCCCTCGTCTTCTTTCCAGTCCTTTTTTGAAAATATTTTCCATTGCTGAATAATCTCGTTGGCCAGAAGTTCACTGGCAATATTGCGGACCTGGTCTATGGAAAGGTGCCCTTTGATCTCATAGAGCTTTGATGTATAAACGGCCTGATCGGGTGTGAACGTGATTCCCAAAAGGTCTTCAATGGCCTCGGAAGCCGTGCTGCCTGCGGTATCCCTCACTCCCGGCCTGAATCCGATCCATATCAACCAGTCAAAATGCACGGCGGTAGGGGCATAGGATGATTCTTCCGTAACCGGATTTGTGAATATCTCGGTGCGAATCTGCTCCAGTTGTTCCCGGTTCAATTCCGCGTCCATGGTCAAAACACGGATGACCCGGATTTCATCAACCTCGAAACCGAAATATTCCCTTGATTTTCGGCGGATGCCCGCGCCTTCGGCATCCATCAATTCTTTTTTCAGCCTTATTTCCAGTCTTGATACCATTTTTTTACTTATCCCACCCTTTCTTGCTTCCAGCTAACTGACTTGACGGACTCGTAAAAAGGCCGTCAATCCCGCGCAGCGGGAGGGTGAATGAGGAAATATTTGGATTGACTTCAAATGGCGGGGGAGGGGAAGTCCTTCCCCGCCGAAGAATGTGGAAATGCCCTGCGCCTGCGCGCGGGACTCCACTAGGTTACTAAAAACGGTAATAAAACTAATGGAAATTGAGAAACGAGTCAATACAATATGCCGGGAATATAGGGGTTGAAATCCGGAAAACCAATGAATATACTTATAATCAGTAATTAAAGACAAATTTGACGGACTCGTAAAAAGGCCGTCAATCCCGCGCAGCGGGAGGGTGAATGAGGA
>CAZIXY010000261.1:0-4946 GCA_964543315.1 uncultured Desulfobacteraceae bacterium
CTTGGAAGACTACATGAAATCTGGGAAGAGCCCGGTATATATGGATTGTAGAGGTATCTCAGATGAAGATTACGAATATATGATGCATTGGCTGGTGCATGAGGGGAATTCCTCGCTAATAAACTACATGAAGGAAGAAGGTATAGATCTGAGAAAAAATCCGGTTGAGTTTGGGACCTATCAGATGGTCCCTGAGGGTAAGATATGGATCAATGAGAAGGCTGAAACCTCGATCAAAGGGCTCTATGCGGCTGGTGATGAATCAATGGGAGGCATAGGCCCCTCAGCTACCTATGGTTGGATTGCCGGGGAGAGTGCTGCAGACTATGTCAAGGAGGCACCTACTCCCGATGTTACTAAGGCTCGAGCAGACATTGATGCACAGAAACATAGGATCCGAGAAATGCGCACGCGAAAGCAAGGACCTGACTGGAAGGAGGCTAACATTGCCCTTCAACAAATAATGCAGGATTATGCTGGATCTGTTCGATCCAAAACATTATTGGAGGCTGGGCTGGGCTATCTCCAGAGGCTAAAGAAAAAGGTTGCCACCACAATGATGGCGCGAAACCAGTGGGAATTGACACGGTGTTTGGAGACCCTGAACTTGCTGGACATAGGGGAACTAGTATTTATAGCAGCTGACGAGCGCAAAGAAACAAGGGGCTTACACAATCGTTCCGATTACCCATTAACTGATCCAATGCTTGAGGGCAAAGGACTCTTTGTCAAGCAGGTAGGCGGGCAGCCGGTTGTTGAGTGGAGGAAAATAGCATAGAATGCAAGAACTAAGGAAAGGAGGATATTTATGCCACCAATGATAGATCCAACCAAGTGCACGGGCTGCGGGATATGTGTTGATGCTTGTTCAGAAGATGTATTCTTCGGCTCCAAAAAGGGACACGTTCCGGTAGTAACCTATCCCGAATTCTGCGTCCATTTCAATTGTTGCGTATACGAGTGTCCTGAAGAGGGGGCGATCAAACTGAGAATTCCGCTGCCACTACAATTATTATACAAAGGGGGTGATACATGAGTAAAAAGTATTCGGCAATTTGGCTTCAACCAAAAAGATCAAAATTCTGAAAGGAGGTACTTCAATGAAAAGGAAGCAATTTATTAGGAAACGGTCCTTAGTAACATTAACGGTATTAGCAACGGTAATGTCATTAATAATGATAGGTGCCGCGTGGGGAGTGGAGTGGCCTAAAGATGTAACGGTCATCTCACCGGCGCCAGGTGCTTCGGTTCACATGGTGCTCGTAGGTTTTGGCAAGGTTGTTCCAAAATACACCCCAATAGAGAACTGGATTGTGCAGCCACTCGGAGGTCCTAAGGTATGGTTACCTATAATGAAACAGGGTAAATGTGATTTTGCCAACCACAGTGCTGCCGATATCTTGAATGCATTCCTGGGGCGCGGACTTTATGAAAAGATGGGCCCCCAAGCTGTTCGCACTGTTGGAGCAGGACATGATTATATGTTTATGTTCTGGACAACGCCTAGTAAAAATATACATTCCATACGAGATCTTAAAGGCAGGGTCGCCTATATAAAACTCAAAGCGAACCCCATGTTTACAGAAATGGCAAAGAACCAGCTCGCATCAGCAGGCCTGACGTTCAATGACCTAAAATCTGTTCTGGCATTCTCAAGCATAAAAGAGGCCATCAGGGGACTCATTGAAGGCAGGGTAGATGCCATCCTTTACCCGGTTGTTCCTGGCGCTGTGATGCAGATCAACGAGGCGAAGGAGGAGTGCGTATTTGTCAGTCTTACAAAAAAACAGGCCAAATATGTGGCCGACCACATGGAGGGATACTACATAGATGATATCCCTGCAAATGATCCTCGTTTTCGTAACAAAAGCGCTGTACCCAATGCGGTATGTTATCAAAATGCCATGTTTACATCGGCTCGTATGGATTCAGATATTGTCTATGGGGTAGTTAAGGCCATCTATGATCACAGTGATGAATTTGCTGATACTCACCCCGCAGCAAAATACTGGTCTCTCAAGCATAGGCCCGTTTCACTTGCTGTGCCATATCATGAGGGTTCTATTCGATACTTCAAGGAAAAGGGACTCTGGACGGGAGAGGCACAGGCCTATCAAGATAAGATGCTGAATAAGCAAAAAAAGCTTTTAGAGTGAAAAAAGCTCAGTAGCTCTTTTACGTTATGGTGTGCGATAAACGAGGTTTTAGCTGAACAGGTTGGGACATTAAGCTATGATGGATCAATTTGATATTTCTGCAAATTGGAAGGATCGGGGCCTGAGATCAAAACTCGCTTTTTTTGTGGCAAGTGTCTGGTCTTTGTATACTCTTTCTTATCTGTGTAATGCATTCTTCTACTTAGGTTTGGTTATCTACCCCATCACTCATCGGGCCATCAGTTCGGGGCTGATCTCTATCTTGGTGTTTCTGCTGACTACCCCGAAAAAGGGAATGTCGAGGGAGAAGCTCAGGTGGTATGATATTCTCCCGATACTGGCTGTTCTTGTCGGTTGCACGTATATTGCCGTTAACGCCAACGAGTTGGTGGCTGAAGGGAGGCTAATATCATATCCTTTTGAGTTTATATTAGCCTCCTTCCTGTTTCTGTCAGTCATTGAGGCAACCCGGCGTACTATTGGTTGGATTCTGCCCGGCCTGGTTATCTTTTTTTTCTTCTACGCCTTGTACAGCAATCACTTCCCCGGATTCTTACACAGTACAGGTTTTTCTTATCCCATGATATTCGGGTGGATGTACCTCAGCTCAGAGGGCTTTTGGGGGATGATTATCGGGATTGTGTCCACCATTGTTGCGGGGTTTATTGTATTTGGAGCTTTTCTCAGGGCGTTAGGTGCAAGTCGATTTTTTAATGAACTTGCTCTCTCCACGGTTGGATTTATGAGGGGTGGTGCAGCCAAGGTCGCCGTTATTGCCAGCACTCTTTTTGGAAGCATATCCGGCTCTATTGCAGCAAACGTTGCTACAACAGGGCAAATCACTATTCCCTTGATGAAAGACACTGGATATGAAAAGAATTACGCTGGGGCGGTCGAGGCTACTGCTTCCACCGGTGGTATGTTTATGCCGCCGATTATGGGAGCAACAGCCTTTCTCATTGCAGAGTTTCTCAACATTTCGTATTGGAGTGTGTGTGTTGCTGCTTTTCTGCCTGCCATAGCCTATTATGCTACTCTGCTTATGCAGGTCGATTTGGAGGCCGCAAAAATTGGCCTCAAAGGTTTGCCCAGAGAAGAACTGCCTTCTCTAAAAAAAACTTTGTTAGGCGGTTGGCAATACTTGCTCCCTTTTGTCCTCCTCATATTTCTTTTGGCGATTCTGAGATACTCGGCTCAAACATCCATTATGTACACCATAGGGGCCTTGATAATCGTAAGCTTCTTCAAGAAAGAAAGCAGACTGACCCCAAAAAAATTCCTGGTCGCTCTGGAGGATTCAGCCAGGGGGATGATGTCAATCGCTCCCCTTTGCACCGCTATAGGTATCCTTGTTGGCGCCATAGCAATAACCGGGGCTGGAACAAGCTTTACCTCTCAGCTTCTCACCATAAGTGGTGGCAATCTGATGATCATCTTAATTTTGACAGCAAGCGCCGCCTTTATACTGGGCATGGGCATGACTGCAGTGTCTGTTTATATACTAACAGTGATCTTACTTGCCCCCGCGTTGATAAAAGTTGGGGTGGAACCTATTTCGGCCCATATGTTCTTATTCTACTTCGGTTGCCTTTCATTCATCACTCCGCCAGTATGTGTTGGTGCATATATTGCCGCTGGCATCTCTGGCGGTGACCCCTGGAAAACAGGTTTCCGCGCCGTTCGCCTGGGCTTCGCCGCTTTTCTCGTGCCCTGGGCATTTGTATTCAACCCGGGCATTTTGATGATTGGCTCCCCGCTGGAAATAATTTCAAGTTTTTTCTTTATAGTATTGGGTGCAATGACAATAGGGGTTGCTTTTGAGGGGTTTTTGATTACCAACCTCAGTATGTGGGAAAATATTCTTTTAGCCATAAGTGGTATTTGTATATTCATCCCAAACTTCCTAATCAGATTACTGGCACTGACCTTCCTGGCTGTGTTTTTATTTAGACATCTTATTCAGACAAGGCGGTCGAAGATTCCTCCCGTTCCAGAGCACAGGACCAGCAATACCATGAACAAATAATAATCAATGTCCATAAATACTTATGCTGAAAACATTGTGGACAGAGAAAGCTCAAGCATACCAGATGGCAAGGATCCAGGAACCTATGCACCTTCAAATCAAATTTGTAGCCAAGTAACATCAGAAAGGAGACATAAATGAAGATTGATATCCATAATCATTTCTATCCCACCGGATTTCTGAAAGGACTGGAAAAAATCGGATCAACGGTTGGCATCTCTGTGGAGCAAGATGAGTGGGGAAGGCCTATCATTGTCCAGTATGGTAACAGGGTAGTCACCATCACGTCTCCCATGACTAACGTCAACCAACGAGTTGAGGATATGGACAAAGCTGGCTTTGACATGCAGATTCTGACCTTGTCCGCCCCCAGCGTAGATATTTTTCCGGTAGAGGTGGGAGAAAACCTTGCCAAAGTGGTCAACGATGAGATTGCCCAGATTTGCCGTGACCAACCAAGCCGTTTTATGGCTCTTGCCACTCTACCATTCCTAGATCCTGACCGAAGTGTCAAGGAACTCGAACGCTGTATCAATGAACTGAACTTCCAGGGTGCCTGTATTGGCACCAACATTAACGGCGTAGGACTTGACAGTGAAGTGCTCTATCCCTTTTATGAGCGCATCTCGGACTACGATCTCCCCATCCATATACATCCACGGGCTCCAGCGGATAAGGAGACTTACAGGGATTACCGTCTTGGTCCCATGATTGGCTTTGAGATGGAGCTCTGTATAGCTGTTGTACGTTTGGTCATGGGCGGG
>CAZIXY010000262.1:0-4909 GCA_964543315.1 uncultured Desulfobacteraceae bacterium
CAACCGTTCATAAAGATACTCAAAGTAGTGTATGGGCTTAAACGGGACTTCTATACCGTAAGCAGGGGCGAGGTGGGCGAAGGAGCCGTAACATTCGTCATGCATGCATACGACCTCCTTGACGCCCAGTTTCCGGAAGTTTTCCATGACGATGGGCAGCCTTTCCTTGATGATGGAGGTATTGGCAAAATGGATATACACTACGTTACAAAAGAATTCTTGGCCAAAGATAAATGAGGGCATGACATCCTCGAAGAGCTTTCCCCTGACCCATTTTAAAAATTCAGGCATATAACCAAACGACAGGACCTTTTCCTTGACCTCTCCAAGCCTGAACTTTCCCTGCATTTCACCGATGTTTATCCACTGTTTGGTAATGGCCCTGGGTGAGGTCAACAATCCCTTTTCCTCTCTTTTTTCCGTTATAAGATAAAAGGGATGATTCCCTCTTTTGCAGTATTCCTCGCATGCGTAGCAGGTGACACAGTCGTTAAACACAAAAGAATCCTCTCCCCGGCTTATCTTCAGCATCTCTTCTACTGCCGTGTCTTTGTCGACATTCATATACTGACATTTTACAAGGCAATCACCCGTAGGACAGGTTTCACACACATTTTCATCATGTTTTAATGCATACATTTTTACTCCCTCCAGGCAGGGCCCTTTTTATTGTCCTTGCCCGAATAGAGGTCATCATAAAACCCTCGAAATCAGGCACCAGCAATCAAAACTATCTAAAAATCCATCTTTGTGTCAAGTTCAAACCGGATTTCTTATTTGACATCAAGGAGATAGTGAAATAAGAAATTACGTATAATCCAGACCCAGAGAACATGGTATTCTATTCTGAATTATGAGACTACTCACGTAATCAGCGTGGGCTGTTTAGACTGAAGGCTGTCCACCCTCTCTATAGCAAATCTACTGAGGAGGGCGGGAAGGGGTCCGATGAGTCGTTACTTTGAATTAAAACGGTAATTTTTCACTAAGCCCTGGAGGATGCATGGATATTTACGCTTTATTAATCGGTATAGTGGGAGAAGATCGTGTATCAGAGAGTCAGGAAGAACTTTTCCTGTATTCTCGAGACTCTGGTGCACAGCATCCAAGAAAGGTCGACTATGTTGTCATGCCGAAAACCGTTGAGGAGGTGCAAAAAGTCGTGTTGCTGGCCAACGAGAATAAGATTCCCATCACCCCTCTCGGCGGTGGTTTCACCCTCTCGGCACTGGTCGTGCCCAACAAGGGCGGCATTGTCCTGGACATGAAAAGGATGGACGGGATTATCGAGGTCAATGAAATCAACAGATATGCCGTCATCGAAGCGGGTGTCTCTCAGGCCGCCCTGCAGTCCTATCTCGCAAAAAACCATCCCGATCTCCAGCATTCTACCCCGGAAGCCCCTCCCACAGTTACCGTTGTCGGAAATGCGCTTATCCAGGGTCACGGCCATATATCACCGAGATACGGCATCAATTCGGATATGATAGCCGGTATGGAGGTCGTCCTTCCCACCGGTGAGATATGCAAGATAGGGTCCTGCTCCGTCAGTCCCTATTGGTTTACAAGGGGGCCTCTTCCGGACCTTCCGGGCCTTTTCATCGGATGGTTCGGGACGACAGGGGTCGTCACAAAACTATCCATAAAGCTTTATCCAAAACCAAAATACAGGGATGTCATGGCCTTTGTGACAGATGATGTCGATTCCATAACCAAAGCCATATTCGAGGCCAATCACCTTGACCTATTGGAAGATTTCTTTCTTATCAGTCAGGAAAAACCGGAATGGATGAATCGCGTTTTTTTCATTATTATTGTGTCCGGGCATCTTAAGGAAGAACTTGAACTCAAGCGAAAGGCCTATAAAAGATTGTTCCAAGAATTCAACGGCGGCGGCACGATAGAATTTGTTGAAGATCTGCATCCGGCACTGAGAAAAAGATTCCTGGATGTCCCTCCCCTGGCAGCCCTGGCCGCTGATTTTAGAAAAGGCGGTGGTTTTGAATACACAGGCGCCATATTACCCATAGACAAGGTTCCGGACGCCTGGAGAAAAGGGATTGAGATAGCACATAAATATGGAATGATTTGCTCCTATGTCCACCAGGTTCTGATGGGTAACAGCATCATGTTCGGTTTTAATTATTCCTTTAACAGGGCTGATGAGGAGGATATTGAAAAAACGCGAAAGGCCCTGGAGGAGTCCAACAGGTTTACCTACGAGCTTGGGGGTATGGTTTGGAAGGGTGAGGTGGGGGCCCAAAAACTGACCATGGAAAAAATGGACCCCAATACGGCGGCACTGATTCAGAGAGTGAAGAGGCTTTTGGACCCGAACGGTATTATGAATCCCGGCAATTGGGAACCTGTAGATTAGATACAAAGCCGGGATTCATTAGGGGCATTGTATTGAGCACCCCACAGGGATGTACCACCACCGTATCTATGGGAGGCGAAGGCATGGGACTCTTCGAAAGGACGCATATCCATCCAGAAACATTACATTTCTGGATGGCGCTTACAGCGGTCAGCCAATCCATTCTTCCGATTCTTTGCTGATTGCCGATTGCCGATAGCTAGCCCGCCCTTCGCGGGCTCGAGAAGAGTGACATGCCGAGCCCTTTGACCGGCAGTACCAACCAATACAACCATACCTAAAAGCGGGACTTTATAGCCCAGAAAATACTGTGACCATGAGCAATATAAACATTGAACGACTGAAGAATATAAGGGATAGCGTCGATCTCTTGCTTCTGGGTGTTACCGGCGGCATTGCCAGCGGAAAAACAACTGTAGCCAATATTCTGGAGGATCTGGGCGCCCACACCATAGATTTTGACGCGCTCGCGCGGCATGTGGTGGAACCGGGGAAACAGGCGTTTCAAGAAATCATCGCCCATTTCGGCAAAGAGGTCCTTCTCAATGACGGTGGTCTTGACCGCAAGAAACTCGCAGGAATCGTCTTTGAGGATGAGGAGAAGAGAAAAAGGCTTGAAAGCATGACCCACCCGCATATCTTTGAAGAATTTAAACGCCGGGTCGGCCGGATCGCCGGGAAGGATCCCCATGGAATCGTTCAGGCCGTCATCCCCTTGCTCTTTGAGTTCCATCTGCAGCATCTGGTTCACAAGGTCCTGGTTGTATATGTCCCAAAAGAAACACAAATAAAACGCCTTGTCGAGCGCGACGGGATCACAGAAGAGGAAGCTGCAAAAAGACTCAAGGCCCAACTGCCCATCAGTGAAAAGGTCATGTATAGTGATTTTATGATCAACAACGATTGCCCTGTTGAGGAGACCCAAAAACAGGTCAAAGACCTCTGGCAGTTCTTAAATATCATTCAAAATGAAATGAGAAAGGAGTAGTAATCATGGACCAAGAATCTGTTTCTTTAAAGGAAGTGGACAGTGTTGAGATCGTAACATTGATGGATAATTACGTGGATGTCCTGATTCAAGGCACGGACGTTGTCACCCGTCCGCCTTTGTCAAAGACAGGAGATATCCCTTCGGATACTCTCGTAGCTGAGCATGGACTGTCCATGCTCGTGACGGTCCAAAGAGAAAACGAAAAACACACTATTCTCTTTGACGCCGGCTATTCCCAGATCGGTGTGCCGCACAATATAGAAATGCTGGGAATAGATCTGAAGCAGATAGAGGCCATAGTCCTAAGCCACGGCCATATGGACCATAACGGCTCTCTTTATCAGGTCCTTGACATGATTTCGGGACCCATCCCCCTGGTCGTTCATCCGGAGGCATTCGTCTCACCGAGGTATTTCGGGCTTGCGGACGGCCGGAAGCTGAAGTTTCCGCAAACCCTTGTCAGGGAGGATCTGGAAAGGCAGAATGTTGACATTGTCGAGAGCGCGGCACCCACCCTTGTGGCAGGTGGTATGATAGCCGTTACCGGTGGTGTTGACCGTGTGACACCCTTTGAAAAGGGCCTTCCCAATGCCACGCTGGAAAGGAACGGAAAAATAGAGGACGACCCCATCGCCGATGACCAGGCATTGGTGGTGAATCTGAAAGGAAAGGGAGTGGTGGTTATTTCCGGTTGCGCCCATGCGGGCATTATCAACACGGTCCTTGCCGCCGAAAAGATAGGCGGTATAGACAAGGTCCATGCCATCTTGGGGGGTTTTCATCTCTCAGGGCCTTTTTTTGAGCAGATTATAGAGGAAACAATAGGGGAATTGAAAAAGATCGATCCGCAGGTCCTTGTTCCCATGCACTGTACGGGGTGGAAGGCCATCCAAAGGTTCTCTGAAGAATTCCCCGCTTCCTTTATACTCAACAGCGTGGGATCAAAATTTACGCTATCCTAAAGCAGCAATTCTTGATAATTGAGAAATTTTTTGAAAAGATTCCGATATGTTAAATATGTGGATTGAATCGGGGCGGGTGTCACACCCGCCCCTTGGTTTTGATGTGGATTGATTATATGCCGAGACTATTATCTCTGTGTCCTACCCGAAAAACACCTCATCTCCAGCGCCGACATAAAGATCACTCACGGATGAGTATCTTCCCGTTCCCTTGACAACAGGGTAGCCGAGATCGATCATCTTCTCGACCGCCTTCAGCCCTGTACAGTGATTGCAGGCGACCTTCTCAAAATTATAATCGGCCATGCCGGTAATAAGATGTGCCCTTTCC
This sequence comes from uncultured Desulfobacteraceae bacterium, assembly GCA_964543315.1. GTDB lineage: Bacteria > Desulfobacterota > DSM-4660 > Desulfatiglandales > Desulfatiglandaceae > JAFDHL01. Next base: position 4,662 of record CAZIXY010000262.1, read on the forward strand.
GGTTTGATTGGACCGAACGGCGCTATGTGCAGGCCGCCGTAGACCCCATACATGTTATCACCGCCAACAATCTTCTGTCTGGCAAATTCGGCAAAGGTTAATATGCCCTGGTGGCAGCAGCCGGTAACGCACACCATTCCCTTGTCCTTGACATTGAAATACAGGGACTCCTCGCCTCTGACCCGGATAACAATGGGTAAATCAAATGTCACAAGCGCGCAGCCGTCATACAACTTGTTAATATGTCC
>CAZIXY010000263.1:0-4876 GCA_964543315.1 uncultured Desulfobacteraceae bacterium
CCATGATAATATCCGTGACGGCCGGCTTACACCCGCAGTAGGAATGGCGGTGAAACCCGGCAAATGTGAGGGCCAGCCTGCCGGCGAATTCCCATTCACCACACATAAACACCCTCTCCCAGGGCACGAAGACATCATCGAAGACCACCACGGAATCCGCTACGCCGTATATATTATACGGGGCCTTCAGCTCTATCCTCGGTCTGGGCGCAACGACACGGGATATAATCCTGATACCATCCGTATCCGCTGGAATGGCAAAGGAGACCGCCCAATCGCCCTCTTCCTTTGTCATACTCCGTGTCGGAAGAACCAGGTGCTCATCGACGTACGGTCCCATTGTGATGTTGTTTTTGGCACCCCGGACCACGATCCCTTTATTTGTTTTTTTCACCACACGGACATAAAGATCCGGATCCTCCTGCCGGGATGGTCTTGATTTTCTGTCTCCTTTTACATCAGTCTGGGCCGTGCTTCCCACGAGATCATTGGCCTGATAATATTTCAGAAACTCAATGAAATTATCATGGTATTTCGTCCCTTTGGCCTCATCAATCTCCTTGGTAACGACCCCTATGGCGTTCATGGTGTCCACGGCCATGCAGCGTTGGGTGCACCCTCCGACACGGTGGCAGCACTTTCGCTTCATTTCCTGCTGTGTGTAAAGGTCATCTATGCTGAGGTTGAGAGATGTGAACCGGTTGATATCCTCACCCGTGAGATGAGAACTGGCGCGAACAAGATCCTTCAATTCAGGATCATTGACCGCATCAAAGGTAAACTTTAGGGTGTTGATGGGAAGTTCAAGAATGGGATCGTCCCGTGCTATCTTTCTCCCATGGGCATAGACATTGGGCTTCATTCTCCTGAGTCGCTCAACGTATTCTTCCGCAGTTTTGATTCCCATTTTGCACCCCCTTTGGATTTTTTGGTCATTCAAAAATCGGATTGGAACACTTGGCTAATCAGCCAAAATTTGCTAAATTCAAACATCTGTATTTTCCATTCAAGTAATTTAGTATTTCCGAGTTATTTAGTCAATCAAATGGGCTTCTGTGTCCCTATGCCGGAAGCCGATCCCCACAATTTAAAGAATGGAGTGCGATACTATGAATCAGAAGAAAAAAGCCTTTCGCGCTGCGGCTGTTCAGCTGGCCCCGGTCCTGTTTGATCGGGACGGTACAACGGAGAAAGTCATAAAGGCTATTGCTAAATGCGGTCAAGAGGGGATCAGACTTGCTGTTTTTCCTGAGACCATTATCCCCAATTATCCTTATTTCGCCTGGGTACAACCTCCGGCGGTTATTGCAGAACTTCACGGAAGGCTTTATGAACAGGCCGTTGATATCCCCGGACCTGTTACGGATGCTGTAGGGGAGGCCGCAAAAAAGTCAGGGACAGTTGTCGTTTTGGGTGTCAACGAAAGGAACGGGGGCAGCCTTTACAACACCCAGATCATATTTGATTCTGATGGTTCCCTCTTGGCTAAAAGGCGTAAGATCATGCCCACGTTCCATGAACGGATGATCTGGGGATGGGGAGACGGGAGCGGCTTGAAGGTCTTTGAAACGGCTGCAGGTCGAATAGGTGCCCTTATCTGCTGGGAACACTTTATGCCCCTGGCGCGTTACGCCCTTATGGCAGAGCGAGAGGATATACATTGTTCGCACTTTCCGGGTTCCATGGCGGGCGATTCCATGTCCAAACAGATAGATGCCGCCATCAGGCATCATGCCGTGGAATCAGGGGCCTTCGTCATCAATGCCACCGGCTGGCTCACCGACAAACAGAAGGCCGAAATTTGTATCGACGAATCCCTGATGAGATATCTTAAGGGCGGCATATGCACTGCCATTGTAGCCCCCTATGGTCTCTACCTGGCCGGACCCCTGCCGGAGGGAGAAGATATGGCCGTGGCCGAGATCGACCTTAATGCCGTTGTCAGACAGAAAAACGTTCTTGATACTGCCGGCCATTACTCCCGTCCCGATATCCTGAGGCTCTTTATTGACCGATCCGCCCGCAAAGTAGTTGAGGATATGAGTCCTGATTTTCAGGAATTATCTGACAAACATGACGAACCGGAATCTGGTTAAGGAAACCTTCAATCCTAATTTGGTATATCTTTGGAATTTCAAGACCTCATATTTGTAGAGCCCGATGACAGGTATTTCATGAACACCGGGCGTACAGCAGAAGAGACAATGGGCTCTGTCTTGCGTGTGCTCAAGGAATATAGAAACGAACCGGAAGATATATTAGACTTCTTTGACATGGTACACAAGAGTCATGATGTGGTTTTTTCCTTGATTTACGGGAGCGCTGTCAATTCAAATGCATCCCCCTCCGAAATAGAAGATGTGGATATTCTGGTTGCTACACGAAACAAAAAATTTGTTTACGACTGGGATCAGCCAAAAGGCATGGAGATACGTTTTCTGTTTGTTTCGGACATAAAAAATTATTTAACGGTAAAAAAAAGGTTCTTCTTGCCTATATTCTCCAAGGAATATAACAGCCTGGGAGGAATTTTCGCAAACGGGGTTCTGGTAATAAAGTCGTCGAAGGAACTGGAAGACATAATACATGGGGTGAGGCGGAATTTTCGGAAAATATATGTCAGGGCGCTTTCACAGATAGTGGAGAACGACTGCAAAAAGAGGATGGAACAAATGTCTCCTTCCTCCCATGGGAAAAAATTGTACTCCTTTTATGGAGGTGAGAGACTTATCTCACTTGATGAAGCCCGTTCAATGATAGATGAGTCACTAAAGCGAAAAAACATACAACCGCGGATAGTCCCGGCAATTAAAAAAACAATTCTGAAAGGAATCAAAACGAGGAAAGCGTACGAACCACACCAGCTGAAATCATAATATGCAACACATTAATATATAGGGTTTCAGATAATGATTTTGGCAAGGCTAGAGAGAGATTTTCGAGTTAGGCGTACAAAGTGGTACGTCGTCGAGAAAATCGACCGATAACGCAGTCCAAAATCTTTATCTGGAAGCCTATATTTTATGCCAGCCAGCGTTTCCTCCTATGATAATGCTTCACATCCCTGTAACTCTTTTTCCCTACAGCAGTCAGCCCCAGATAGAATTCCTTAACATCGGCATTGTCCTTAAGGGTTTCGGCATCACCATCTAAGACAACACGGCCATTTTCCATCACATACCCGTACTCGGCATACTCAAGTGCCATGGCTGCATTCTGCTCGGCTAACAGCATGCCCACCTTCTCCTCCTTGTTGAGTCTAACGATTATCTCGAAAATCTCTTTCACCAATAACGGCGCCAGTCCCATGGAGGGTTCATCCAAGAGCATAATCCTTGGCTTTGCCATGAGACCACGTCCGATTGCGCACATCTGCATCTCTCCCCCGGAAATGTAACCGGTCTTTGCACTGCGGCGTTCCTTAAGACGGGGGAAATACCTGTAGACCTTCTCAAGGGCCTCTTTAGTCCCTTTGCTGTCTCGACCTCTCGTGTATGCGCCAGTTAAAAGATCATCTTCAACGGTCAAATGCTCAAAGGTGTGCCGGCCTTCCATTATCTGGATGACACCCATTTTTACTAATGCGGGCGCAAACAGCTTGTCGACACGCTTCCCGTCAAATTCCACGGTCCCCTTGGTCACCTCGCCCCGCTCGGCCTTTACGAGGTTGGAAATGGCCTTCAGCGTCGTGCTTTTGCCCGCACCATTGGCACCCAGGAGAGATGCGATCTGCCCTTCATAAACATCCAGGGAGACCCCTTTCAGCACCAATATGACATGTTCGTAGATGACCTCAATGTTATTAACCTTAAGCAAAGGTTCTGGTTCCATATTATTTCTTCCTTTTTTTGTGAATCACCTCTCAAAATGAAAGGATTAAAGACCTGTAAGAAAGTCTGACGACTCCCTTACAAGTCTTTCTTTTAGGTTTATTTAACCTTTGAGCAATCTCTCAGTGTGATACCTTTTTCTTTGGCAAATTTGGCTGCTGATTTCTCGACCATATTTCTGACATAATCCTTCATGGGTGAAATCCAGTCACTGGCAGCAACCCATTTCTGTCCGTTCCACTGCTGGACCCTGACCAGACCGCCTCCTTCATGGTCTTCACAGGAGGTCTTCATGGGCTGCATAAGGCCCTCTGCGCCAATCTCTTTTATCCTTTCCTCGGTAATATTCATATGCTCAAGGGCCCACCGCATCTCATCACCGTTGATCACTTTGACCCCAAACTTTTTATGGGCCGTACGTAATGCTTCATCCATGGTGATACCGGTAATAACGCCCCTGTTGTAATATACCGAGCCCACACGGGTAAAAGAAATGTTTCCCTTCATGGCTCCGTAGACCTTATCGACAATCTCCTTAAGCATGGGAAAATCCCTCCCCACACCGTGGAAATTTGTTGCATAATAACCCTTGGCGGCAGGCCCTGCGGGCAGGACATCTTCTTCAGAGCCGCACCACCATACGCCTAAAATACGGTCCCTTGGAAAACCCAACCTGGCGGCCTCTTTAAGGGGCACGGTGCATGATACGCCCCAGTTACGATTGATTACCCAGTCCGCCTTAAATCTCCTGACTATGTCCATCCACTGGGCCTTCTGGTCAATGCCAGGCCATGAAACTGGGAAATGCCTGACAACCATGCCGTACTTCTTGGCCATGGCATCTAAGATAGGCTTGGTTTCCTGGCCGTATGGAACATCGATATGGAGGTTGGCTATCTTGAGTCCCTTTAAATATTTTCCAATGTTCGCCATGCTTTTGCCGTCCCAGCCTTGTTTCATGGCCATAAATTTGATTTTGGCCGTATTCTGAGACCAGTAGTGTGTGGGGAAGTTGAATGCCCATTTGAAAACCCGGCCGTCCGCCG
>CAZIXY010000264.1:0-4870 GCA_964543315.1 uncultured Desulfobacteraceae bacterium
GTTTGAATCCCCACACGGCACCCATCCTGAAACAGGTGAGCCTCAACCCCTTGGATGTCTTTACCACCATTGTGCTCATCCTCGGAGTGCCCCTGGCCTTTGGCATGGTGCTCTCCAGGGTTTTTCCTTCCCTGGTTGACAAAATTCGCAAGCCCTTCAAGATCTTCTCTTTTCTGGTGTTTTTGGCCTTCGTGGGCGCGGCCCTTGCGGCCAACTGGCAGATCTTTCTGAGAGTTATCGGTCTGGTTGTCTTTGCGGTCCTTATCCACAACGCCCTCGCCCTGAGCCTTGGCTACTGGTCGGGCCGTCTCTTCCGACTGGAAGGAAGGGATGTGCGTGCCGTTTCTATTGAGGTGGGCATTCAGAATTCGGCCCTGGGACTTATATTGGTCTTCAATTTTTTCGACGGGCTGGGAGGTATGGCCATTATTGCGGCCTGGTGGGGTATCTGGCATATCATCGCCGGCTTGAGCGTGGCCACTTTCTGGTCAAGAAGGCCCCTGCCGGGAGATCCGGAGGTGCAGGCCTCATGACGGATTCCTTCCGCAAGCACGATTCCGTCCTGGTCACCGGGGGAAGCGGTTATGTCGGCAGGCAGCTCATCCACGCCCTCACACAGGAAAATAACAGGATCCAAACCATCGTGGCTGCTGATGTCAGGGACACGCCTGCGGACGAAAAGCTCGAAAATGTTCATTACCTGGCAACCGATATCCGTTCCCCCGATCTGGCGGCCTTGTTCGAAAAATTCCATGTGGACACCGTGGTCCACCTGGCCTCCATCGTCACACCGGGCAAGAAATCGAACCGGGAATTCGAATATTCAGTGGATGTCCTGGGCACTGAAAATGTGCTCAAGGCCTGTCTCGCGGCCGGTGTGGACAAGCTCATCCTGACCAGCAGCGGTGCGGCCTACGGATACTATCCGGACAATCCGGAATGGCTGACGGAGACGGATGCACTGCGCGGCAATCCTGAATTCTCCTACTCCGACCACAAGCGCCTGGTAGAAGAGATGCTGGCCCTTTACCGCGAAAACCATCCTGAACTGAGACAGCTCATCTTCCGGCCGGGCACCATCCTCGGTTCCGCCGCAGACAATCAGATCACCGCCCTGTTCCGGAAGTCTTATGTCCTCGGCCTCAAAGGTGCCGCCACGCCCTTCGTTTTTATCTGGGATCAAGACGTGGTGAATTGCCTGATAAGGGGGATTTACAAAGATCTCACGGGCATCTTCAATCTCGCCGGTGACGGTGTCCTGACCATGCAGGAAATCGCCGCTCTCCTGAAAAAGCCCTATGTTCCCCTTCCCGTGTGGCTCGTTCGCGCCGCCCTGTGGACGCTCAAAAGACTCCGGCTCACACAATACGGTCCGGAGCAGGTCAACTTTCTGCGTTACCGGCCTGTGCTCAGCAACCAGCAGCTCAAAGAGGGCTTCGGTTACACCCCGCAAAAGACAACCCGACAGGTCTTTGAGTACTATCTGAAGGCCAATGCCTTGAATGCGTTTTCTTGAGGTCTGAATTGGGAACCAGAAGAGATTTTAAAGACAAAGTCGTTGTAATAACCGGTGCTGCGGGCGGCATGGGAATTGCGCTGAGCCGCAGATTCGGCGCAGCCGGCGCCAGGCTCGGGGTGACGGATGTGGATGCCGAGGCTGTTCAGGCATTTTCCCGGACCCTGACATCCGAACGTATAGAAAACATTGCAATAGAACTGGATGTCACGGACGAGGGCGCCTGCAAAATGGCCATGGACAAGGTCGCGGAACAACTAGGCGGCATCGACGTGCTCATAAACAACGCGGGAATCACCCACAGAAGCGCGTTTATGAATACGGATTCCGCTGTGTACCACCGCGTCATGGATGTCAACTATTTCGGCTCGCTCTATTGTACCAAGGCCGCTTTAGCCCGGCTCATAAAGACCCGGGGGCTTATCATTGTCATAAGCTCTGTTGCGGGCTTTGCTCCCGTGCTGGGCCGCACGGGGTATGCGGCCAGCAAACATGCCCTTCACGGGTTGTTCGATTCACTCCGGACCGAGTTGAAAGGCACCGGTGTGGGTGTCACCGTTGTCTGCCCGGGATTTACTGACACAAACATTTATCGCAATGCCCTCGATGGAGACGGACGCCCCACAAAGCACCCCCAGTCAAAGGTGGGTAAGACGGCGACTCCCGAAAGCGTTGCCGAGGCGGTCTTTCAGGCGGCCTGCCGGGATAAGCGCCTGACGGTGCTTTCCACTGTGGGACGCTTGACCCGAATGATGACGAAGTGTTTTCCTTCTCTTTACGAAAAGTTGATGGCCCGCCTCCTGAAATCAGAACTGGAGAGGTAGAATTTTCGAAACTACTTAGGTATATAGACTGAAATACTTACGACATAAAAATGTAAACCGAAAACAATAAGGAGAAGCAATTCTGAAAAAAATTCCCCCGAGAGGGAAAACATCCCCCGCCGAATCCAAGCCCGGGACATCTCGTCCTGATCACAAAAGCCGTTACACCCGCAGGCGTTTCTCTCGAAAAAAAGGAAAGAAAGGCAGCAGGGCCGATGATGTGGCCGCAGTGTCCGCCGGCACGGCACTGGAAGAAAGCTGGGATGTTTCACAGTTCAGGGTCCCACCGGCCGAAGGAAAAACCCGGTTTCACGATTTTGATCTTCCGGACAGACTACTTCATGCCATCTCCGATCTCGGCTTTAAATACTGCACACCAATCCAGGCCGAAATCCTTCCCAGCAGCCTGTCCGGCAAGGATGCGAACGGCCGGGCTCAGACCGGTACCGGAAAGACGGCAGCCTTTTTGATCACCGTCATCACCCGCATACTGCTAAACCCTATCCAGGAAAAAAGAAAACCCGGCATTCCTCGAATCCTGATCATCGCCCCCACCCGGGAGCTGGTTCTCCAGATCTCCGAGGAAGCTCGCCAGCTTTCCAAGTACTGTGCCCTTAGGATCGTTTCCGTGTTCGGGGGCATGGATTACGTAAAGCAGAGAAAGCAGTTAGCCTCAGGTACGGTCGATATCGTAGTAGCTACGCCCGGGAGATTACTCGACTTTCAGCGGCGCCATGATATCAACCTCAAAAAAATCGAAGTTCTGATCCTCGACGAAGCTGACCGTATGCTTGACATGGGTTTTATCCCGGATGTCCGAAAGATCATCTACAGCACGCCGTCAAAAGATAAGCGCCAGACGTTACTCTTTGGCGCGACGCTGACCGGGGGGATACGCCGTCTTGCCTCCCAATGGACCCACAACCCGGTAACCGTTGAGATTGAACCGGAACAGGTCGCGGTCAAAACCGTGGAGCAGATCGTCTACATCGTGACCACCGATGAAAAATTCGCGCTGTTGTTCAACATCATCGATCAACAGAACCTGGATCGGGTTATGGTTTTCTGCAACAGGCGCGATGAAGTGAGAAGGCTCGCGGAAATGTTGACCCGCTATGGGATCAACTGCTCCGTGCTCTCAGGTGAAATTCCTCAAAAAAAACGGGTTCGCCGTCTCGATGAATTCAAGAAAGGAAGAATCCGGGTCCTGGTCGCAACGGATGTGGCCGGACGCGGTATTCACGTGGAGGGTATGCACCATATCATCAATTTCACATTGCCACATGATCCGGAAGATTACGTGCACAGGATCGGCCGTACCGGCAGGGCCGGCACGACAGGCACCTCGATCAGTTTCGCAGACGAGAAAGAGGCCTTCTACATCCCCGCCATCGAGGAATTTATCGACCGGAAGCTGAGCTGCATTGAGCCGAAAGAAAACCGGCTCATCATGCCAAAGCCTGCCCTTGCAAAAAAAAGGCGCAAGCCCCGCCGCAGAAGGAAGGCCGCGCCAAAAGGGGAAAAACTTTTTAGTTAGACAGGATTTACAGGATAAATTCTGAACCTTTAGCAGGCTACTGACTGTAAATGGGAGGATACCATGAAGATAAAAGCAAACGGAATTCAGATGCATTATGAATTGTCAGGAAAAGAGGCGTCGCCGGTCGTCGTGCTCAGCCACTCTCTGGGATCCAGCCTGGCCATGTGGGACCCCCAGATGGCGGCACTGGAGCCGCATTTTCGTGTGCTTCGTTACGACACGCGCGGGCACGGCAAAACAGACGCCCCTTCGGGAAAATACACCTTTGAAATGCTGGGGAAAGACGCCCTTTGTCTGCTGGACGTCCTGGGTATTGAGGTGGTCCACTGGGTCGGCTTGTCCATGGGAGGCATGATCGGCCAGCACCTAGCCCTGAATAACGCGGATCGGCTTGAGAGCCTCAGCCTGTGCGATACAGCCGCCGTCATGACCGATGAGAACCAGCCGGTGTGGCAGGAATATATCGATAAGGCCCGAATTCAGGGCCTGCAGCCTCTCATGCAGGCAACCATGGCACGCTGGTTTACGGCACCCTATCGCTCCAAAAACCCTTCCACTGTACAAACAATTCAAAGGCATTTCCTTGAAACGCCGGCCGCAGGGTATATCGGATGTAGCGAAGCGATCCGCGCCCTCAATTATCTGGATCAACTTCCCCGGATCAAAACACCCACCCTGATCATGGTCGGTGAAGAGGATCCCGGAACCCCGGTCGCCGCCTCAAAAGCCATGCATGAGAGCATCCCGAATTCCAGGCTTGTGGTATTGCCGTCAGCCGCCCACCTATCCAATGTGGAACAGCCCGAAGCCTTTAATGGGGCGCTCATGGTGTCCTTACAGAAAATCTGATATGCTTTTAGGTATTTCAAAATATTCAACTATTTACTTAGCATACAAAAATTTTTGCATAAATCAAACAAACAATGAGCTAATTGGTCGACCCTGAAAAACAGGATAAGAAACTGATTTAATTGCACAAAAGATACGATT
>CAZIXY010000265.1:0-4851 GCA_964543315.1 uncultured Desulfobacteraceae bacterium
CTCTGACAGCTCCCTCAAGGCTACCCAGTTCATACAGCTCTGTGATAAACGCGGAATCCCCCTTGTGTTTCTCCAGAACATTAACGGATACATTATTGGGAAGGAATACGAACGAATTGGAATAACAAAGGAAGGCCACAAAATGGTCAACGCCGTGTCCACGGCCACGGTTCCCAAATTCACCGTGATTATAGGGGCCTCCTTTGGAGCCGGTAATTATGGGATGTGCGGCCGGGCCTATTCACCACGCTTTTTGTGGATGTGGCCCAATGCCCAGATCGGAGTCATGGGCGGAGAGCAGGCGGCGGACGTCATGATCACCGTGAAAAACGATCAGTTGGCCCGAGAAGGCAAACCCCCTCTACCGGAAGAGATGGTCCGCCAAATCAGGGAACCTATTATTGCTTCCGCCATGCGGGAAGGGAATGCGTATTATTCCACCTCCAATATGTGGGATGACGGCATCATTGATCCTGCAAAGACGAGGGACGTGCTTGGTTTGGCCATCTCTGCTGCCCTCAATGCACCGCTCAGGGATGATGTTTATGGGTATGGGACATTTAGGATGTGATGACGCTTTCGTAAAAGCCCCATCTATGGCGTCCCGCTACATCTTTCGCAATTGCGGCGTAGCTATAAGTACGCCTCATTGCTCAAGATTTGCGTGCCTTGTATCTGAAGCTTTTTCAAAAGCGTCGATAATGCTTTTTAATCTTCTCTATTAATCTAAATGAAAAGTACTGGGACATGTTTAAAAAAATACTCATTGCCAACAGAGGGGAAATAGCCGTCAGGATCATCAGGACCTGCCGGGAGATGGGAATTCATACAACGGCGGTTTATTCCAAGGCCGACGTCGCTGCCGCTCATGTCCTGGAAGCTGATGAAGCTTTTCTTCTGGGAGAATCAGAGCCCTCTAAAAGTTACCTTAATATCGACCGGGTAATGGATTCGGCTGAAAAAGCCGGTGCTGACGCTATTCATCCGGGTTACGGTTTTTTGGCTGAAAATCCGGACTTTGCTGAGCGCTGCGAAACATCAGGCATTACATTTATAGGCCCCCCTTCCCGCGTGATCAAGGACCTGGGAAATAAGACCCTGGCGAGGACCATTATGAAAGAGGCCGGGGTCCCGGTGATCCCCGGGATGCTGGAAGCCACGTCCGATCCGGCTGTTCTGTATCAGGAGGCGGAACGAATGGGCTATCCGGTCCTGGTCAAAGCGGTTGCCGGAGGTGGCGGTAAAGGTATGAGAATCATCCCTGATCAGGGGGAAATAAAAGAGGCATGTCTTTCCGCCATGAGTGAAGCAGAAAAGGCATTCGGCAACGGTTCTCTGTATCTGGAGAAGTGTATGGAATGTCCCCGTCATGTTGAATTCCAGATCCTGGCCGATCAACACGGCAACGCCGTGCACCTGTTTGAAAGGGAATGCTCCATTCAGCGAAGGCATCAGAAAATCATCGAGGAGACGCCCTCCCCTGCAATGACACCTGCCCTACAGGAAGTTATGGGAAAGGCCGCCATATCTGCAGCGCTGGCTTCAGGCTACGTCAACGCGGGAACGGTAGAGTTTCTCTTGGAACCATCCGGACAATTTTATTTTTTGGAGGTCAATACTCGTCTTCAGGTAGAGCACCCCATCACGGAGATGACCACCGGTATTGATCTCGTAAGGCAACAACTGGAGATCGCCTCCGGCAAGCCTCTTGCATTCAGCCAGCAAGATATCACCCGGACCGGACATGCCATTGAATGCCGTATCTATGCAGAAGATCCCGAGGCCGATTTTTTCCCTTCACCGGGACCCGTGCTATTTCACAGGGAACCTTCCGGCCCGGGGGTCCGAAATGACTGTGGCATCTACGGGGGATTTGAAGTGCCGGTGGAATATGACCCGATCCTCGGAAAACTGATCGTCATGGCCGGAACCAGAGAAGCAGCCCGCATGCGTATGATCCGTGCCCTTGAAAGCTATGCCATTCTGGGCATTCGCACGATAATCCCTTTCTTAATAGATGTTCTCAAATCTTCTGAGTTCACGGAAGGCAATACGTATACGGACTTTATAGACCGCAATTTTAAAGGCTGGACTCAGAATATGGATGAGGCGACTATTGCAAGGATCGCTTATGTGATTGATGACTTGACCTCAATCGAAAAAACCTCTGCAACCGTGAGAGACAGCGGCCGGCCGACACCCTGGGAGACTCTCAGGGCCTGGAAGATATAACGCTCTCTGTCCGGACCAACATGACTACCCGGCATCACGGCCAAAGGGCTAACCGGAGAAATCTAAAAGGCACGTTTGAGAAATTGATTTATCCTTATTCCATAACCCGGAAATTAAAAAGAAAAGGACCAGACTTTGAAGTATCGCCTTAAGATTGGAGAAGAAACTGCTGATCTGGATGTCTCGCATCCAGTTCGCGGGAAAAATATTGAATTCGCCATTGGGGAAAACACATATCATGTGGACCATCAGGCCATCTCGAATAATTGCCTTCGTCTCATCGTTAATGGAAAGGCAATCGAAGCCTTTCTTATACGGGGAAAACATGGTAAACATGTCTTTGTAAAAGGCCGTACTTTCCTGGTTGAAGACGCGGATCAATTGCCTTCGCACCGTGGCCGGCCAACAGGCGTAGATCAAGCCCCAGGTGATGTCACACCTCCTATGCCCTCCGTAGTCGTTAGAATTATGGTCGATGAAGGCGACCTTGTGAAAAAAGGGCAGGGATTGATCGTGGTAACAGCCATGAAGATGGAAACAACCCTAAAGGCCCCCTATGACGGCACGGTAACGGCGATAAAAACAACTGTAGATGCAAAAGTGGCCCCTGGAGACATATTGGTAGAAATTGATGAAGAGGTGCCGGGAAATGAATAATGATCTTCTTTTTGAAGTGAAGGAGCATGCGGCATTCCTGACAATCAACCGTGAATCAAGGAGAAACGCGATCAGCCAGGAAATGATCAGCGGTTTCCTGGAGTACCTGGACAAAACCGATCAGGATGAGATGGTGCGTGCCGTCTGCATCACTGGGAAAGGCGAAAAGGCTTTTTGCTCCGGGGCTGATCTGGCCTTTACCCTGGCAAAAGAAGGAGAAGACCGGCTGTCAGGCACCAGAAATTATGCCGAGCTCCTCAAAAAGATGGCCCGGTTTGGGAAGCCTTTGCTTGCCAGGGTCAACGGGCCGTGCCTTGCGGGCGGCCTGGGTCTGATGCTTTCGTGTGATATCGTCATCGCTCGAAACGATACCTTTTTTCGCACCCCTGAAGTAAATGTGGGAATTTTTCCCATGATGGTCGGGGCACTGCTTTACCGAAACGTTGGTAGAAAAAAAGCCATGGACATGGTATTGACCGCTCGAAAAGTCCCGGCCCCGGAGGCGGAGCACATGGGCCTCATCACCCGGGCCGTTAATCCGGAACATCTCGATGACGAGGTTCAAAGCACACTGAAAATCCTCACATCGAAGAGTCCTATAGGAATGAGAATAGGGAAAGAGGCTTTTTTCGCCATGGGTGACATGCCGTTTGAAGACGCGGTGGACTATTTGTGTGAAGCCCTGGGCAAAGCTGTCTCGACCGAAGACGCCATGGAAGGAATGATGGCCTTCATGGAAAAACGAAAGCCTCATTTTAAAGGGAAATAGATTCGGTTTTTTCGAAAGCGTGGGGAGTGAATATGTCGTCAACATTCTGGATCACAGAAAACCACAATTATGAACGTTCGTGCATGATCACCTGTGCCCTTTCGGGCGTGGTGGCCAACAGAGATCAGTGCCCGGCTATTCCATACAAGCCTGAGGAGTACGCGGCGGAGGCCAAACGGGCATATGAGGCAGGAGCTGCCGTGGTCCACATCCACGCGAGGACACCGGATGGCGCCCCAAGCTATGAGGTGGAGGACTACCGTAATATCTACAATGCCGTCACCGAGGCCTGCCCGGTGATTATAAATTTCTCCACCGGAGCCGTCGGAATACCTGTTGAAAAGAAGATTGCCCCTGTCAGGGAAATTCAGCCTGCCATCGCAGCCCTTAATATGGGATCCATGAACTACGCAAAATACCACCCGGGTAAAAGAACTTTTGTCTTTGATTTTGTATTCGCCAACCCCTTTTCCGAAATAACACCATTGCTTTCGGCTATGAAAGAAAAGGGAGTGAAACCGGAAATGGAATGCTTTGATTCTGGCCACATCGGAAACGTCTTTCCGCTGATACACATGGACCTGCTTCAGCCTCCCTATCAGTTCAGCCTTATCATGGGTGTGCAGGGTGGCATGCCCCCCACGGCGGATAATCTGGCCCATCAGGTTCGACTGCTTCCTCCCGACAGTGACTGGGAGGTCATAGGGATCAGTTCCGACCAATGGCGTATGGTAGCCACCGCAATCGCTCTGGGTGGGAATGTCCGCGTCGGTCTTGAGGACAACTTTTACGTCACGCCCGGTGTCATGGCCACATCCAACGGTGATCTCGTGGAAAAGGCCGTCAGGATGATAAGGGACCAGGGCAGGGAAGTAGCCCCGGCGGAAGAATGCCGCAAGAGATTAGGCCTGAAACATAGATAATCAAAACAGTGCGAAGTGGCTAAAGTGATCTAAAATGACTAAAGTTAAGGATTGCGTTGAATTTACAGGAAAGTGATGATAGGGCATAGAACTGAGAGAGGTGCCATGGACTTTGAGTTAGGCAAAAGCTACGACGAATTACAGATCGGTGAAGAGGCCAGTTTTTCCAAGACAATCACTGAAACGGATGTTTATCTGTTTGCGGGCATCAGTGGTGACTTTAACCCGATGCATGTGAATGAGGCTTTTGCCAAACAAACACCGTTTAAA
>CAZIXY010000266.1:0-4850 GCA_964543315.1 uncultured Desulfobacteraceae bacterium
TCGTCTGCTTATGCCATGTTTGTTCGCTATGTGAAACTCAGAGAGATTGAAAAGGTCTACACAGCTTCGGAACGCGAGCCGAACAACCCTAGAAACTGAAAAGGAAGATTAGAGTGAAGATATTCAGGCGAGCCCAAGGCATGGTTAGTATTGTTATCCCTTTCTACGAACGACTGGAATATCTTCGGCGCTGTCTTGACTCACTTAAGGCCTGCTGCAATGATTTTGATGAAATTATTGTTGCTGATGACGGCTCCAGCGAGGTTACTGTCATGCAGCTCAAGGAGCTAATTGGTAATTATCCTTTTCCTGTAAAGTATGTTTCGCAGCCCAGGTATGGATTCAGAGTTGCGGCAGCGCGTAACAATGGGGTGAGATATGCCCAAGGGGAGTATCTGATTTTTCTTGACTCGGATTTCCTGGTCTTTCCTGACACTATAAAGCAGCATCTGAGTCTAGCAAAGCCTAAAAGGTTTGTTGCAGCGCATTGCAAGTATCTTACGGAAGAACAAACGAGAATATTTTTTAGATCAAATGTCTCCTCGAGGTTAATTGAAAATCTTTACAAGGAATCATCAAACAGAGAAATTATCAAACAGCACCGAAGGTTCATAAAACGAACTATTCTTATGCGACTCCATCTTGCAGGTCCAGATAAGCAAAGTTTGGGAGGGCATTTCTCAATTTATCGAAAGGACTTTGAATATATAAATGGATATGATGAGAATTTTGTTGGGTGGGGTGGAGAGGATGAAGACCTGGGAATTAGGCTGATAAAAGCAGGGATTTATGGTCGCTCAGCAATTTTACATGCGAGGGCTCTTCATCTTTGGCATCCCAGAGAGCTGGGTGACAAGCACTGGAAAGAAGGCCCTAATATAAGATATTTCAAAAGAAAAGATGTCCCATTCTTTTGTGAGAACGGCTTGAAGAAATCTGTAGCGGCTGGTACCAGCACATGAGGGCTTTTTGCAAATGGTGTGATGGAAAAGAAAACTCGATTGTGCACTTAGACGCGGCAGTTGCTAACGGTCCGACGCCATATTCTAAGTATTCGCTATCCATCCAATCGCCACTTTTTTGTGACCTTGAGAGAAAATGAAGATTGCGGTTGTGATTCCAAAGTACGGCCTTATGGGAGGTGCCGAGACGTTTGCCTACGAGCTCACTGAGAGACTGGCATCAAGGGGAGATTTTCATGTTCATGTATTTGCCCATCGCTGGCGAAAAGGGAACTCGTGTGTCAGATTTCACAGGGTCCCTATCCTAATGTTTCCTCGTTTCTTAAAGCAAGTAAGCTTTGCCTACTTCTCAAACAAGATGATTCGCGGGCAGAACTATGACCTAGTACATGGCCATGACAGAATCCTTCAAATGGATCTGCTGACAATGCATGGGATACCCCATAGAGCCTGGATCAAGCAAGTGCGACAGAAGCCCCAGGGCCTGTTTGACAGGTCATTAGATTGGTTAGAAAAGAAAGGCTTGAAGGGACCGAACATCCCGCTTGTAATGCCTGTTTCCAGCCTCGTGAAAAATGAACTCCTAAAACGTTATGATATTCCGCAATCAAAGATTCGTGTGATCCATCCTGGGGTTTCGACTGAACGTTTTTCCTCCCTGAGGAAGGAAAAACACAATCATGAAATACGTGAGCGACATGGTCTTTCCCCTGATGATATTATCGTCTTGTTCGTAGGAATGAATTTTGAAATAAAGAGACTTGGACTTGTTATGAAAAGCATAGCAAAGTTGAGGGAAAGGGTGCCTAATTTTCCGCAGCTGAAGCTGATGGTGGTGGGCAAAGGGGATCAAAGGCATTATCGCCGTATCGCTTGGGATTTAGGCATTTCTGAGCAAGTCATTTTCACAGGTGTAGTCCATGACGTGGAAAAGTATTTCCTTGCTAGCGATATCTTTGCCATGCCCTCTGTATTTGATACATTTGGTTTGGCAGTGCTCGAGGCTCTTGCAGCACGGCTGCCCGTAATCATCACACGATCGGTAGGGGCGCGGGATCTTGTGGATGACGGCGTTAACGGCTTCATACTTGACAGAAACCCAAGCACATCTGATTTTGCCAGAAAGCTTGAAATTCTTCTTAAGAAGGACATTCGCCGTCAAATTGGAGAAATCGCCCGCCAGACAGCACTCAGGCACTCCTGGGAAAACACAGCCGGTCAGGTTGCTGGTTTGTATCATCAGTGCCTGAAAGAAAATCAATAAAGAGCCATGAAGGCGTGGCGTCAAGGTTTTGATATTTTTCAAAAATATTCAGTGTGGTCCAAGGACAACGGAGATGAGCACAAAGTTTGAGTCTAGTAACCCGACGGGCAGAATTCCATGGGCTTACGCGCGGGTATCTACACGAAAAACTTATCAAAAGAGGGCCTTTTTAGGGTCTATCTAGGTGGCCTTGAAGAGGATCATTCTGCCTGTATCCGGGTGGCTCCAAGTGCCTAACGCTTGAAAATCTTTCAGACGCATCTCCCGCATAAAATCAAAAGTCCCTGTCGGCCAGTGCTTCTCTTCCCAAACGAAATACTTGATTCTCCTTTTCTTAAGGTTTTGTACGAAATCCTTATAACTATTACCAACAATAGCTTTGAAATCGCCGTATGGTTGGGGGCAAGGAGCGCCCTGGTAGCCTAAGTTGGCATAAAAAGAAATCCAGCGGAGGATATCCAAGGAGCTGGCAACTTGTATTACTTCGTTGTTTCCTTCCCTTTGGGCAATAAGCTCACCGATTTCCTTGAAAACCACCTTGTCGGTTTCTCTGTGTTTAAGATTTTTTGGCAGCCCAAAGCCAAGCAGGAAGATGCAGATTATAGAAAAAGCCACCTTAGAACTCCAATTCAGGCGGCCGGTCAGAAAGCGGATCATATTATCGAGGCCAAAACCTAGAATCACGAAAGAAGGAAGCATAAAAAGCACTAGAAAACGGCCTCCTATTACCCAAGTTTGTAAAATATGGAAATACAACAAGAAGAAAGCGAATAGGGAGATGAGGGTTAAGTACAACAGGCCCCTGTCTTTTTTGATTTTTCTTCCTATTCCTGGTAGACCAAGAAGGAAAATGAAGAAAAAGGGATAAAAAAAGGCCTTCATGGCGTAGATGAAAAAGGTTCCAAGGGCAATGAACCAGACCAGGTGTCTTGCCCTTTGCAAAAATAACTTAATTTCAGTCATCATAGATTGATTCATCAGTATTGATAGATTAGCTTTTAGGTCTTTGTAGGCTGTGATAGAATTTGAAAATTTATGAGCCATTTCTTGTAAGCGGTATGCATCACCCACGGAGGTGTTAAGAAACTTCAGGCCAAATAGAAGAATCAAGATTATAATTAGGCAAGGACCGATAAAGCCGAGAAAATTCTCCAATTTCTTCTCTTTTTCAATAAGGACTAAATAAAGTAGAGAGACAAAGAAGAACAAAATGAACTCTATCCTGCACCATGCGGCAATGAGATAACACAGACTACTTAAAGGCAGATGCCAGCGCTTGAACAGGTCAACATGGAGAACAAAAAGGTAAAGGCCGACTGCCCCCAAAAACCATGCCATCGGCCCTCTCACCACATCAGCGCTTCTGGTTACAAGGACAGGAATAAGCGCGAAGGCCAGTGCACCTAAAATGCTAACGTTACTTTTAAGGAATCTCCTAAGCAAAATATAGACTGGCAATAAGGTCAAAGTTCCGAATATGACGGAAACGGACCTTGCAGCTAGAACCCAATCTTTAATAATGCAATGAACCCCTGCTATAAGCAGAGGATAGGCAGAGACATACCTCACACCGCAGGAAGTGAGTTCGCTCCATTGGCCATACCATAAAGCTCGTGCCTGATGGATGTACAGCGTCCCGTCTGGATTGATAATCGATACGTAAGCGGCTGCGAAAAGTCGCATTCCAAGCCCGACAAGAATTATGAGGATTAGCGGCATTACCTCAATAAGTGCGCCTCCGTTTGGCAAGTTACTAGGAATAGCTTGTGGGGATTTTGAAAATAATGTCATAGACTCCTATCTCCTAACCTATTTGAGCAGGTGATCGGTTTGTGCCTCACAGGTCCCACTTTGACCTTCTAGCCGCCTACGAACTTGCTTCTCGACAACAGGTATTACTTCATCAACGGTTAGCTCCTCTAAGCAACGGCTTATTCCACTATTGCGACAACCCTTTTGCCGGCAGGGTATACAAGCCCAGGATTTCTGGACCACATAATGTTTATCCCCTCTTGGTGCCCAGTTAACTGGAGAAGAAGGCCCGAAGAGGGAAACTGTCGGGGTGCCGACTGCTGCTGCTATATGTATCCCCACGCTGTCTCCTCCAATCAACAAGCTGGAGCTTTGAATGACAGCGGGTAGTTCAGCCACAGATATTTTTCCGGCCATGTTGTAAGTCCCGGGTTTCGTTTTCTCGATTATCTCAGTGGCTCTCGACCTTTCTTGACTTGATCCGAGGATTACAATGGGCAAGGAAAAGCGTGTTTGAATCCATTTGATAAGTTCTATGTAATTATGGGCCCCCCATTCTTTATAGCCCCAGAGTGAAAAGGGCTGGATAGCTATAATAGGTTTGTCAGCGGGCACATTTTCCTCTCGAAGGATGATGGATGCCCTTTCTTTTTTTTCAGGAGGTACAAAGAGCACAGGGAGCCGGTTTTCTGTTTGAATGCCGAAAGGGGCTAAAATATTCAACCCGTGCTCCGCGCAGTATTGATCCAATTCATTCTCGGGTCTGACAAGATGGGTGAAGAGCCTAACGCGCCATAATTTTCCATTCTCTGCGTAACGTCCAACCTTGATGCGGGCCCCGGAAAGCAAGGAAAGAAATGCGCCACGTGTCC
>CAZIXY010000267.1:0-4827 GCA_964543315.1 uncultured Desulfobacteraceae bacterium
ATACCTCGATTTTCATTGTTTCACACCCTGGAAGGAATTTTCTGTATTGGGATTTTTTCATTGAAAAAAAAACTGTAGCTCACGTATATCGGTTTTTTATCTTTCAAAGTATACTGCTCCGACAAGGTGTTGCTGGTTTCAACGGTCTTAAGGGCGGTTCCATATCAGCAGAGGCAAGGCTGGTTATCTCCTCCTGTGCCGATGAGCATCTCCAACGCCGACAATTGAAAAATCTTTAGATTCATCAAGGCCGAACAGCAGTACACCGCCCCCGGTGCGATTGGCAAACGCCGATAACGGTTCATAAAGCCGCTTAGGGATTCCACCATGGGCTGCTTTTACCTCTACATGGTCGAACTCACTCCGGCGCTTCTGGACTTCGTAGATTAGTTGTTTGAGTTCGTTGAGGGTCACTTTAGATTCACATGTATACTGTGTTGAGATCGACGTATTCAAGTTTGTTGTTTGGCCCCATCCGAGGCATTTTGTCCCATGCGATATTTGATATCGTAATTTATGATGAAGTCGAGTTCTGTCATAAGTTTTCTAAAAGGGATTACCCTGACTCCCTTTTTTTCATAATCCCGCGTCCCGGTATGCACCTGGAAAAATTTTGGGATTTGTGTCCTCTCTATAAAGTAACACATGGAAGGATTTATATTCTTTTCGCCGGTCTTGCATTCAACTGCGAATAAAGGCCTTTTGTCTTTAAGTACCACGAAATCTATTTCCCTTTTATCCGTGTCACGCAGAAATCTCAAATCCATCTCAAATCCCTGAGTGTCTTCCATAAAATGACAGTATTTCAACAGATGAGAAGCAACAAAATTTTCAAATCTGGGACCTGAATCCGGTATGACGGACCAGTCCCACAGATATAACTTTTGTTCTTTTTTTACAGCACGGATTCTCCTGGTGCCATAGGGGGGGATACGAAAACAGTAATACATCCTTTCAAATATATTGATCCAACGATCAACAGTTTCGTGAGCCACCTGCAAAATTTCTTTCAAATTTTTAACTGAGAGGGGGGCGCCAACCCTGTTTGGAAGTTCCCCGGCCAGAAGTTCGAGAAGACTTATTTCCTTTACATTTTCCAGATCCCGGATGTCATCATAAATGACCCTTTGAATTCTCTCCCTCTGCCACCTCCTCCAGAATCTCTCTTCTCCTCGCAAACAGGGCTCAGGGAACCCTCCGAATTTCAGTAAAAGATTAAAATCATCAGTCGTTGGTTTTTTATTTAACTCCGTCATGGAAAAGGGGTGGAGTCTGTAGTAATGGTACCTTCCCTGAAGGGAATCCCCACCCTTTCTGTAATAATCCAGCCTCGCGGAACCCGTAATAATAAATGACAGTTCGGATCTGTTTGAATCATAGAACCCTTTAATCAGACCGCGCCATCCGGCAAATTTATGAATCTCATCAAAAATGAATAACTTTTGTCTTCCAGGCAATTCACCCTTTAAAAGGCTGCTTCTAACGGATATGTCATCCCAATTGAGGTAGGCCGGATGCCTTTCAGAAGGTTTGGGCAAAAAAGTCAAGGCAAAAGTCGTCTTGCCAACCTGTCGGGGGCCTCCGACAAATACCATTGTGCTTTTCAGATCTTCTTTTACCGGTTTTTTTAAGTACCGTGTCTTGATTTTTTCCATTGTAAAATAGACATAACACGATTTTACTCATGAGTAAAGTAGATTAAAGGCGATTTTACTCATGCAGTTTTTTAAATGATTCCGGTTTTGATATTTAACAGGGGTTTACCGTCCCCCTTTTCGCACTTTACGCTTTACAGATCTCGGTAAGGCAAAATGGTTCGGCATCAGACGAAAAAGTGCCGGAGGTCACAATAATTCCCTTGGCGGCCTTTTGTGCCTTGACCACACCATACAATTCCCGCACCACTTTAACTCCCACATTCCGCTTCTAATGTTTGCATTGAACGTAACTCTTTTTTGCCCTAAAAAACGCCGATATAGGGCTCAAATAAGGCCTCCTTTTCAACTCTGTTATAATGATATGAAATAGTTCGCTCGGTCCGACCCCAATCCAACCAAAAAATATCTCCTTGATTTAGATACCCTTTTCCTGTAAATTGTTGAATATATTGGAGTAAAAAATGAACGTCAATAAAAGATATATCGTGGATGAGCAAGGCAATCCTAAAGAAGTCGTCATCGCTGTCGAGGATTTCAGGAAAATAGAGGAACTTCTGGGCTGGGACCTTGACGATGAAGCCGTTCAACAGCTCCGTGAGGCGCGCAAAGACCGTGAACGCGGTAAGAAAGACGCCTATGTGGATCTGGATTCTATCTAATGAGTCATGTCATTGTTCATCGCCACCCGGCAAAGTATCTCAAATGTCTTCCCAGGGAAACAAAAGATCGAATCAAAGATATCCTTAAACAGCTTGAGTATGTGCGGTGGACGTTAATTTAAAGTTCCGTGTAGGATTTTGTCAGGACGCCCTGCCCGCCTCCCGCTCTTTTCTCTTCTTCAAAATCCTCTCGTCTGCAAGCTGGTGGGCAATCTCGTAGGTGGGCCGGCCATGCTCTTTGGAAATTGCAATAATCCTCCCGATCCTGTCCTCTATCCCTTCTATAGCCTCCATTGTTTCCCCGAGGTTGTGTCCCCTTGACTCCATGTAGATGACGATGAGCCCCCCTGCGTTGATCACATAGTCCGGCGCGTAGCGTATGCCCCGCTCATACAGCAGCATCCCGTGGCGACTATCCTCGAGCTGATTGTTGGCGGCACCGGCAACGATTGCGCAGGTGAGCTGCGGGACGGTCTCATCGTTGATAATAGCACCCAGGGCGCAGGGGGCAAAGATATCACAGGCGGCCGAGTAGATCTCTTCGGGAGCTACCGCGCGGGCGCCGAAGTCCCGGGAAACCAGCTCGGTGAGTTCGTCCCTAATATCGGTGACGATGAGCTGGGCCCCCTCCTGGTGGAGCTCCTTGGCCAGGTTATATCCCACGTGGCCCAACCCCTGGATAGCCACCTTCAACCCGGAGAGGCTGGCACTTCCATAGACATCTTTTGCGCAGGCCCGCATCCCGGAGACCACACCGTGGGCCGTAAATGGCGACGGATCGCCAAACCCCTTGGTCTCTGCCACGTGCTCGGTCTCCTCGCGCATGATCTCCACATCCTCAACCCCGATGCCCACATCCTCCCCGGTCATAAACCGCCCCTTGAAGCTCTCGACACACCTACCGTGCGCCCTGAGCAGTGCCGGGGTCTTCTGCTCGGGTCGTGCCATGATAACTGCCTTGCCACCGCCCACATCCAACTCCGAGATGGATGCCTTGCGGGTCATGCCCCTGGCAAGCCTCAGCACATCGGTGAGAGCCTCCTCTTCACTCTGATAGTCCCAGAGCCTGGTGCCGCCCCAGGCAGGCCCCAGGGTGGTGTCATGGATGGCGATGATGCTTTTAAGGCCGCTCACGCCATCCGAGAAGAAGGCCACTTCCTCACATCCGTAGGTCTCAATGCTTTCAAATACCTTCATGAGAACAACCTCCCTTTTGCTCTATTCAGTATAGGAAAGGGGTGGTTGTGTGTCAATAAAAGGAACGGCCGATGTGGAGTTCGGATTGATACCCTGTATCTTGGCTTCGGATGAATCCTCCTGGGAATACGGGAAAAATCGGGGAGGCGGCCTTTACTCAAGCGTGGAGGTTATGGACGCGAGGGAGATTTTAAGTATATGTTTGGCAGTTGAAATTTAGACTGAGCCTGTGGCCTGCAAATAGGGTGACCTATACGTAAATTTGAGGGAAATGATTTCAGGAGCGAATTTACTGAAACCACAACTGCAAAGGACTTAACGATACCAAATTAAAACGTCAATCTCCTGAGCTACCTGGGGCGAACGTTATTGGTGATGCCGCCAGGGCTATCAGGCTACAGAGGCCTTATATAGCGGCATTAACAGCACAAACAGTTGGGCGATATCGACAGCAATGTCTTTGCCGCATGCCAGTACTTCATCCTTTGGGATTTTCTTGGCGACTGCCAAGTCGATACCGTCTCTTGTAAACACTGAATCGATGTATGTTACAAGCATATCCACTTTTTGAGGCTCGTTTTCGTCTGCGATGCGCCATCCATCCTCAAAGGGCAACAGCACGCCAAATGCGGATCCGGCAAGGTCATAAACAGCCATTGTCCTATTGGTGGCTATCTCCTGCAGCATACGATCATTTTCTTTACGCATTAACCAGGCTGCAAAGGATTCCCAGTTTCGCGAGGATTCGCTTTTAGCATCCGGTCGTGCCACACAAAATCCATAACTCAGTGACAAATCATCGAGTCTGACAAAGAAAAACGTCTGAGATCCCGCATCGTCCGGCTTTCGGTGTTCAACATCAGCCCAGTGGATTTCAGGTTTTTGGGCAAGTGCCCAAGAATTGAAGGCGAAGTCGTCTTCCGGCAATCGTTTGGTCACCGCACCGCCAAGTTGGTTACGGCCACGCCAGGTCGTTCTGGCGGCAGAGTTCTTGAAATCACTCGGCTGAAGCCCTTGAAATTCTGAACTCACCTTAAAGCCTGCTGAATTACGGGGTTGATTTTTGGCCTCATTATCTTTTGCCTCTCCGGCGATTTTTTCCCGTTGTCTGCGTTCCTGAATTCGGCGCTGAAGATTGATTTCGGTCCTGATCTTTTCGCCATTTTCCCACTGTATCACCATATCGTTTTTGTCGATGGAGAGGACGGTAAAAATACCTTTTTCGTTTTCGTATTGCTCATCAGAACTAAAGTTAAACTCGCTGGTTAATTCCATATTTTCTCCTCTTCGCGTCAAATATTTAAAGCTTGTGA
>CAZIXY010000268.1:0-4794 GCA_964543315.1 uncultured Desulfobacteraceae bacterium
CCAGGAACCTGAGCTTCTCGACTCGCGGAGCTTAAGGAAAGGCGAGCTTTTCTACAAAAAGGACGAGTCCGGCTCAAAGCTGCGAGTCAGTTTCAATACGCTAAAGCAGGACGACGGCGCCGACGAAAAACAAATCGAGCACTTTATTTTCGATGGTGTCTGGCTGACAAAAATAGATTTTCAGCTTGAAAAAGTAGATTTTTATCAGCAGGTGCCCAAAGATGAGCCTATCGACGTTTTTGAGTTCATAAGCCATCGCTTCCCCCTGCTCGGCTTTACACCCACGGTGCTCCTCCGCAAGCAATTCCATATAAGCCTCATCCCACCAAAAGAGGTTAACTCCAGTGTCTTCAAGGGTTTAAGGCTGATACCCAAAAAAAATTCGATCTACAAAACCGACTATGCGCACATCAGTTTTTGGCTCGATACCAACAGTTTCCTCCCCGCCAAGATAGCAGCAGAATCCACAAAAGGCGACATTTACGACATTCAATTACTGGAATCTAAGGTCAATAAAAAAATGGAAAATGTTGTTTTTAGGCTTGAAACCCCGAAACATTTCAGCCAGAATAGAGTACCCTTGAACAAAAAGTAAAACTTGAAAGAGGTCAAGAATGGCGACCGGACTGGTTATCTATTATTCAAAAAGTGGCAACACAAAGCAGATGGCACAGACTATAGCCGATGCGATGAACGACGCTGAGCTTCCCACCAGGTGCAAAACGGTTGACGAAGCCAACATAGATGATTTGCTCGCAGCCGATGCCATCGTCGTCGGCTCACCAACCTATTACGGACGCATGGCTGCACCTGTCGCACGGTTATTCGATGATTCGGTCGCCAAGCACGGCAAGCTCGACGGAAAAATTGGCGCCGCTTTCAGCAGTTCGCACAATATTGGCGGCGGTAACGAAACCACTATCGTAGGCATAATCAACATGATGCTCATTCACGGAATGATCGTCCAGGGCGACCCCCAGGGCGACCATTATGGCCCTGTCTCCATCGGCAAACCCGATGACAGGGTCATTAACCAGTGCAGGCGAAGGGGCCAGAGAATCGCTCAACTGACCAAAATGCTCTTTGCGACATAGCCAGCCCAGCCAGCCGATGGCTTTGTGTGAGAAATCATCGTTGAATTGACAAAAATGTGAGACGCCGTTAAAGTGTTTTGGTAAAAACAATTAGAACTGAGAACAACTTTTTATGGAGGCATAGTTTAATGCAGGAATATGAAAGCTTGAAAACATTGATAGCCGAGATCGAAGCCGATATCAACAAGGCTGAGGGAGGCAACAAGGCGGCTGGAACCAGGGTCCGCAAGCAAATGCAGCAAATCAAGCAGGCCGCTCAGTCTGTTCGAAATCGTATTCTTGAAGTTCGAGCCAGCGTATAAACTCAATAAATCAGTTGAAACTATCACTGAATACACCAAGCCTGCAAACCGGTGCAAGCTCTGGTTTGCGCCCTGTTTGTTGGTTGGTTAATATCAGCCGGTTCCTGTATCGAGGTATGTGATGGCACCACCGCTGTTGTTTGACCTGTCCGAAATCGACATGGAAAAGACCTTATTTGACCGAACGGTTATTGCCAAGGTCAATCCCCAGTCCTACGAAATGGCCCAGTTCGACGGTATTATCTGGTATGACAGAGCGAAGCTGCTGTTCTTAGGCTATAAGGACGTAACAGAAAGTGAATTCTGGGTTCGTGGTCATATCCCCGGCCGACCAATTATGCCCGCCGTGATAATGGTTGAAGCGGCCGCTCAGGCCAGCAGTTTCTTCATGAAAGAGATTTACGGACTTACCGGCTTCATCGGATTCAGCGGCATAGAACGGGCAGCATTCCGCCAGACCGTTGTGCCCGGAGACAGGTTGCATCTCTTGGGACACATTTCAAAAATCAGGAGCAGGCAATTCAGCGCCGACGTCCAGGGCCTGGTCAACGACAAATTGGCTTTTGACACAACTGTTACCGGCATGAGAGTCTGACAAGGCGATGCTTGACGAGTTGTTCGAGGACCGTTTGACACGACTTTAACTTTTGGATTTTTCCATTAAGTGTAAGGCCATGTCCTTTTTCAGGCAATCCAACCTACCCAATTCCCTCAATGTCACACTCTCTTTTTCCAAAAACCGCTGACCCTATCCTAACCATATTGGAACCTTCTTCTATGGCAATCCTGTACGAGTTTGTCATCCCCATGGAAAGGTACTTCATGTCCAGATTGGGTAAATCAAGAGCCTTGATTTTTTCAAATATTTTTCTTGTCCTTCTAAAATACGGTCTGACATCCTCAGGATTTCCAAAACGAGGCCCCATAGTCATCAAACCGCAAAGCCTTAAATGATTAAGGGCCGATATATCTTTAGCAAGTTTTTCCATATATTCGTCGAAGGGTTCGTGTTCGTCCGGTTTTATGCCGGCTTTAGAAAACTCGCTGCCAATATTTATCTCTATATAACACGGAATGATTTTCTTTCCCGCTCTTTCGGCCCTTTTGTCAATAGCCGCCGCTTTTTCCAAGGAATCAACCGTTTGAATAACATCAAAGATTCTTAATGCCTTGTTTATTTTGTTTGTTTGAAGATGACCTATCATGTGCCATTTTACTTTCGCCGCCCTCTTTTGCAAAGCACTATACATCTGCCCGGCTTCCTGGACATAATTTTGACCTATATCAGTAGCACCTGCGTCTATGGCTTCTGCAATCTGCTCAGGACAAACGTGGAAAATTCAACTGGGAGCACTATAGATTTCGGATAAACGACGAATCAGCTCCTCGGTTTCTTCCCAGCCGATACAACTATCTGTTAAAGAAACACCGTATTTTAGATTCTCCGGCTTATCAAATTGTTGCCTGTCTTCATTAAGAAAGCTTTCCAACATAATACCGGCAATTAGTCGATTGCCTTGATGTATTTGCTCGGCAACATCCAGGAAAACCAAGCGTTGTCGTTTGTAGTCTTTCCGTGAGTTGGCATGGCTGCAATCAATCACAACCCCGGTCGCAATACCGGCTTTACGCAGCAGAACATTAGCAAATGCCACATATTCAGAGCTATAGTTCGGGCAATTTGTTCCTCCGCGCATCACGAGGTGGCAATATTTATTTCCACTCGTCTCTGCGATAACAACTTGACCATTTCTATCGACCCCTATAAATGAATGGGCACTTGATGCCGCCTTGACAGCATTTATTGCAGTAGTCAAATTACCGTCGGTAGAATTTTTGAATCCAATCGGCATTGATAAGCCACTCGCCATTTGACGGTGGATTTGTGATTCTGTTGTCCTGGCACCTATCGCCGCCCACGACACCAGGTCTGCTAAGTACTGTGGAACAATAGGGTCAAGGAATTCGGTCGCTATAGGTACTCCAATTTTTGCTATCGCAAACAGTAACCCTCGAGCCTGTCGCAATCCTTCTTCTATATCATAGGAGTTATCCAGGTGAGGGTCATAAATCATACCCTTCCAGCCAAGTGTAGAGCGTGGTTTTTCAAAATAAGCCCGCATGATTATCAGAATTCTGTTTTTAACTTCATCCTGTAATTTCCTCAGCCTCTCAGCATATTCGAGCGTCGCTTTGCAATCGTGAAGTGAGCAGGGCCCGGCAATAACCATGCGGCGTTCGTCCCGATTTAAAAGAATATCCTGGATAATATTACGTGAATCCGCCACAAGCCGGGCTGCCTGCTCAGTTATTGGAAACTCATCTTTAAGCCTCCTGGGTGTGATTAACGGCTTAAATTGTTTTATATTGAGATTATCTGTTAGTTCCACAATCCAATTTACCTCCAAAAAGATTTACCGTTGCCCGTTCATTTCTAAATTCTATTTGTTTTGCTACAAAACACAAAACATTTGTCGCAAAAAGCATTTTTAAGCTTTTCGACGGTTTTACTGCAACAATGGTTCAAATGTACTATTGAGAGCCTGGGCCGTAGGACTCTGATTATTGTAGTAGATAAACGGCTTACCCAGATCAGCGGCTGGAACCATATTGGAATCTATTGGAATGCTTCCCAGGAACGGCACGTCAAAATCTTCGGCCATTCGCCTGCCGCCGTCGCCGCCGAAAATATCGGTTCTCTTATTGCAATGCGGGCAGACAAACCCACTCATGTTTTCAACAATCCCCAGGACGGGCAGATTCAACTGTTTGCAAAATGTTATGCACTTTTTAACATCGGCAACGGCAAGTTGCTGAGGTGTGGTAACAACAACAGCACCGTCAGCTTTGCCTAACAGTTGAACCATTGTCAGCGGCTCATCGCCGGTCCCGGGCGGACAGTCAACTATCAAGTAATCCAGCTCGCCCCAAAAAACGTCGGAGACGAACTGTTTGATAACGTTGTGTTTCATAGGCCCGCGCCAGATCAAAGCGGCATTTTCATCCTGTAGTAAAAAACCGATACTTATCACCTTAAGCGTGTCGTTATATAAAATCGGCTCAACTTTATCGTCTCTGCCGATCAGTTTACTATCCTCGAGATTCAGTAATTTGGGAACACTCGGCCCGTGAATATCGATATCCAGCAGTCCGACCTTCCTGCCCTTCATCGAGAGCCAGACAGCCAGGTTGACCGCTATGGTGCTTTTGCCCACGCCACCTTTGCCGGAAAGCACCAGTATTTGGTGTTTGATATGTTTTATATTTTGCTTAATCCGTTCCTGCTCAACCTGCATCTGTTTTCGCTGTTCTTCGCTAAGAGGCATATATAACATTTCTCCATAAAACTTTTATATCTTCTGTTACGGCACCACTGGTATACTCAACTACCGAGCATT
>CAZIXY010000269.1:0-4772 GCA_964543315.1 uncultured Desulfobacteraceae bacterium
GGTTTATATATAGGTCTAATTCAAAGCGCAGCCGCAGAAGAATCTCCTTCTCTAAAATCCCGGGGCTGACATCCGGATGGCCGATGGCGCCCAGGAATATGGCATCCATGGCCCTCAACTCACTGATCTCATCATCGAGCAATAATACCCCTTTTTCGAGATACCGCTCACCGCCCATATCAAAGGTCCTGAACTGAAAATCAAGACTAAATACTCCCGAAACAGCCCTCAGGACCTTTACGCCCTCGGCCACCATCTCAGGCCCGGTGCCATCGCCCGGGATTACGGCAATATGATATGTTTTTTTCATGACTCTGTTTTCCCCTGAGCCTATTGCTTCTTCCTGTTTTCAGGTCTCAGAGACCGAACAGCCGCACCGGCTCTCCACATCTCGGAGTTTTTTATCCCTTCCAGCTCCTTATTCAGCCTATTCCGGTAATCCGCCGCCTTGTTGGCCTCCAGAACAATCTTGGTCTCCCTTCCAGATACGACACTCTCATAAAGATCATTAAAAACCGGCACAACCGCATCCCTGAATTTACCTTTCCAATCAAGGGCGCCCCTCTGGGCGGTTGTACTGCAATTTGCAAACATCCAGTCCATCCCGTTCTCCGCGACAAGCCGAATAAGGCTCTGGGTCAATTCTTCAACGGTCTCATTAAATGCCTCGCTTGGAGTGTGCCCGTTTTTACGAAGGACCTCATACTGTGCCTCCATCACACCGGCTAAACAACCCATCAACACACCACGTTCACCCGTGAGATCGCTGTGCACCTCCTTTTCAAATGTGGTTGGAAAGAGATATCCCGATCCGATGGCAATGCCCACTGCCAGGGTCCGCTCCTGTGCACGGCCCGTGGCGTCCTGGAAAACGGCGTAGCTGGAATTGATCCCGCTTCCGGCCAGGAAATTGGAGCGCACTGTACGTCCGGAACCTTTTGGGGCAACCAGTATCACATCCACGTCACCGGGTGGGACAACACCCGTTTGATCCTTGTACACGATAGAAAATCCATGAGAGAAGCAGATGGCATCTCCTTCCCTGAGACATGATTTGATCTCAGGCCAGGTTACGGCCTGGCCTGCATCTGATAAGAGGTACTGCACAATAGTGCCCTTATCAGCAGCCTCTTTGAGAGGGAAAAGCGTCTCACCCGGGACAAAACCGTCATCCAGGGCACGCTGCCAGGATTGCCCCCCCTGTCTCTGGCCGACAATCACCCTGATCCCATTATCCCTCAGATTGAGGGCCTGACCGGGACCCTGGACACCGTAACCAAGCACGGCCACGGTCTCATCCTTCAGGACCTCCTGCGCCTTTTCAATGGTAAACTCATCTGAAGTTATGACCTCTTCCAACACACCGCCAAAATCTATCTTCGCCATAATTACTCCTCCTTATATTTTTTCACGAGCCAGGGCTATTGCGCCGGTCCGTGCAATCTCTTTAATTACCATGGGCTTAAGTAAGTTTAAAAACGCCCTTACTTTATCCGCATCACCTGTAATTTCGACAGTATAGTAATTGGGACTAACATCGACCACCCTGGATCTAAAAATATCAACCATCCTCAGGATTTCAGCTTGGTGCTCGGGCTTCGCCCTTATTTTTATCAGGGCCATCTCGCCTTGCACGAATGGCGTATCTGTAAGCCTCTTTACTTTGACCACGTTAATTAATTTGTTGAGCTGCTTTTCAATCTGTTCCACCAATGCCATGCTCCCGATGGTCACCAGAGTTATTCTGGAAATGAGTGGATCTGTGGTTTCAGCCACACATAGGCTCTCAATATTAAACCCGCGGCCGCTGAAAAGCCCTGCAATGCGGGCAAGCACACCGGGCTTATTGTCAACCAACAGGGAGAGGATATGCCTCTTTTCGTCTTTGTTCGCTTGTTTCATATTGACCCTCAAAATAATAAAATCTTGTTATGTTCATAGGTGGTGCAAAATGGTTTCAAGCACCTTTTCGGCGATGCAACTTTCCTTAAGGCGTTATCCATTCCTTCTGGAGTGGGCGGGTAAGCCCCGGCCTGGGGTGAGGGTGGAACCATTTGAATTCATTTCAAATGGCGGGGGAGGGGAAGCCCTTCCCTGCCGAGTAAAAAGGCGTAACGCGACTTTTTACGAGGTTATCAAAGTACGGTGGTATTCTTTTTGAGATATCGCCTTTTAGAACCCCGCACCGCCTTAGCCTGCCTAATGGCTTCGGATCACTGCCTCTACTCACACAAGAAGCATCTCCGTTATAGATGAACCTGCCGGCACCATTGGATAGACACACTCTTCCTTTTCTACAATGAAATCCATGATAGCCGGGCTTGAACTGGAAAGGCCTTCTTCCAGCACCGACTCCACATCTTCGGGCCTTTCAGCACGAAGTCCCACAGCGCCGTAGGCCTCAGCTAATTTCACGAAATCGGGTTCATGCTCCATTTCCGTATAGGCGTAACGGCGGTCATAAAAAAACTCCTGCCACTGCCGAACCATCCCAAGAAACTGATTGTTCAGGATAGCAACCTTCACCGGGAGATTGTATTGCACTGCGGTAGCTATCTCCTGGACGTTCATCTGGATGCTGCCATTTCCTGCGATGTCTACCACCAAGCTCTTAGGGTATGCAATCTGGGCACCGATGGCAGCCGGCAACCCAAATCCCATGCATCCCAGCCCTCCTGATGTGATCAGGCGGTTCGGCCGATCAAAAGGATAGTACTGCGCCGCCCACATCTGGTTTTGACCCACTTCCGTAGTAATAATGGCTGATCCATCTGTTAGTTCGTGCAACTTTTCCACCACAAATTGGGGCTTGATCACGTCCCTCTGTTCATAGACAAGGGGCCTGTTCTGCTTCCACTCCTCTATTTGAGAAAGCCAGTTCCGATGTTTTTCCCCGAGATCGCCCAGTCCGTTTCCATCCAGCAACCGGTTTAGGCTCTGAAGGGCAATTTTGCTGTCTCCCACAATTGGGATGGAAACAGGGATGTTTTTACTTATGGATGTGGGATCAATATCAATATGAACGATCTTGGCTCTTGGTGAAAAAGTATCTGGCCTTCCTGTAACGCGATCATCAAAACGGACACCAATAGCGATAAGAAGATCACATTCACCCGATGCCATATTGGCTCGGTATGTCCCATGCATCCCGATCATACCAAGCCATAACGGATCTGTAGCAGGAAAGGTCCCAAGTCCCATAAGCGTTGTGGTGACCGGAGCCCGGATCTTTCTGGCAAAAGCGGCTAACTCTTCGGATGCGCCGGAGAGTGT
Organism: uncultured Desulfobacteraceae bacterium; assembly: GCA_964543315.1. GTDB lineage: Bacteria > Desulfobacterota > DSM-4660 > Desulfatiglandales > Desulfatiglandaceae > JAFDHL01. The sequence continues at coordinate 3,274 of CAZIXY010000269.1, forward strand.
AATTCCTCCCCCCGCAAAAACAACAGGTCTTTCGGCCTTTTTTATGAGTTCCACTACCTTGGGCAATTGTTTCATGCTGGGCTCGTATGTGGGACTGTATGTCCTGATCTGCAGGTCTTTGACAGCCTTATAGTCAGTTGCGGCCTGCATGACATCCTTGGGCAGATCTACCAGTACAGGCCCCGGTCGTCCTGAACGCGCGAGATAAAAGGCCTCCTTTAGGGTATAAGCGAGATCTTCAACGCGGGTTACCTGGTAGTTGTGCTTGGTACACGGCCTGGTGATACCCACGATATCTACCTCTTGAAAGGCATCATTCCCGATCAGGTATGTTGGCACCTGTCCCGTAAGTACCACTATAGGAGAAGAGTCCATATAGGCCGACGCGATGCCGCTGACAGTGTTTGTTGCACCCGGACCGGAGGTCACCAGGCATACCCCCACTCGGCCGGATGCCCGCGCATACCCGTCCGCGGCATGCACCGCTCCCTGTTCGTGGCGAACCCGGATGTGGCGGATGTCAGTTTTGACAAGCTGGTCGTAAATATCTATAACTGCCCCCCCGGGGAACCCGAAGATTGTATCCACCCCCTCTTCGTGCAATACCTCCATCAAAATCTGTGTACCTTTGAGTTTCATTATAATCACCCCATTTCATGTCTAAATAACCACTCATCGCTATCACTTTTCATTACCCCTCACTTCCTTAATGTCCTCATCAATAATCACCCATCTCTTCTCCACGAATGCTTTTTGACAAAAAAAATCCGTTACCAGGCGGACCTGATAACGGATTTTAAAGGATTTTGCTTAAATCATGTTGTCATTATCAGGCCCGGACATTTGAGTTTAACGCCCAAAATGAGGAGCAGCAGGGACAGAATTATCCCTGTTGCGGTGATAACGACGATAATATTTTGCGAAAAATCTATCATGATTACGTCCCTAAATTCAAAAGAAGATTTATGAAATAACGCTTTTAATCTTCTAAGCCTCATATGTCAAGCTTTTTTTGCGGCTATCAAAAAAAGTTCGATGGAAAAATTTTTCTTGACAAAAGCATTTCGATGTTTTAACAACCTCTCACCTTATTATTAACTGAAAGGAATACTCAAACAAATGGTTATAAGCTATCAACCATGGCAGAGCCTTTATTTTTATTTGGGGGGGGGAAGTATGTCCATACCCTGATAAGCTGATTTCTGAAATCTTAGGGCCGTGGGCATAAAAAATTGCCCACGGCCTTTTTTTTGGTCGGGAGCGAGCGGGGGTTATGAATATCGTTTTGATCGGATACCGGTGCAGCGGCAAAACAGAAGTAGGAAAAATCCTTGCCGCGGAACTGGGTAGATATTTTTTGGATACTGACGCATTGATTGAAAAAGATACAGGATATTCCGTTGAGAAAATAGTCTCTGGAAAAGGATGGGATCATTTCCGGGAGATTGAAAAAAGGCTGGTTGCAGAGATTTCCAGGAAGGATCATCTAGTTGTCGCCA
>CAZIXY010000270.1:0-4755 GCA_964543315.1 uncultured Desulfobacteraceae bacterium
TCCTCTTTTATGAGAGGGCCCGTCTTTTTATCCCGAGAGACGCTGATCTGAATTTCAATCTGTCCTATGCCCGGGATCAGACCCTGGACGTGATCGATGAGTCCCTGGATTTTATCAGCCAGAGCTTTTTCTGGCTTGCTGAATTGAGCCTGTACGAAATCTTCCTCGCTTTTACACTCCTGAATATTCTCTTCTTCGCTATCCTTTTTGTCAGGCTGTTCAACACGGCAGAGTGGACCTATTATTTCTTTATCATTCTTCTCATCTTTACATTAATCGGCGCGAGCTCCTTTGCGTTAAAGTATTACCAATCGAAGACGGACGATCGCGCTGTGATTCTTGCACAAGAGGTTGACGTGCTGGCCGGTCCTGATCCCCAGGACACAGTGCTTTTCAAACTCCACGAAGGGGCCGTGGTCCATCATGAAAGATCCGAAGATGGGTGGTGTTTGATTCATTTATCCAGTGAAAGACGGGGATGGGTAAGATCACAGGATCTGAAAAAAATAATCGCCACTAATAGATAGGTATAAACTGTTTTAATTCATTACGCGTTCGCCATGATGATCAAGAAAAAGATGAAGGGGTTTCTTAGATTTTTAATATGGTTTATGTCATCTGCTATCTTCTTTTGTATATGTATCGCCATGGGACTGTGTTACCTCTGGTCAAGCAACCTCCCCCATATTGATTCCCTCAGAGAGTACAGTCCTCCTACGATTACGGAGAGTTATGGTGATGATAGGGAAGCGATAGGGAGATTTTGGGACGAGAAAAGGATTGTTGTTCCTATCGACAACTTTCTTCAACACCTCGTAAACGCTTTTATAGCCGCTGAGGACTCCAACTTTTTTGAACATGAAGGTGTCGATCTTTTCAATATCTTCAGGGCCTTGATCAAAAACCTCAAAGCGGGGAGGATCGAGCAGGGTGGAAGCACCATTACGCAGCAAGTAACGAGGTCGTTGCTGCTGAGAAACACTGAAAAAATCTACAAGAGAAAGGCAAGGGAGGCACTCCTTTCCCTTCAATTAGAGAGGAATTTTTCAAAAAGTATTTCCTGCTATAAAAGATTTGATTTTCAAGAGGTAATATATAAGCTAAATTTATTCAGGTTTTTCCTTTCGGATAAAATAATAGAGATTGGTTTAGATATTTTGAGGAGGTGATTTCTCTGGCCCATAACAAGCGCTTCAAGAATATAGGATTCATATCCACAAGAATCACAGGGACGGATGGTGTTTCTCTGGAGATTGAAAAGTGGGCAAGCGTTTTGGAGAGGAATGATTATCGCTGCTTTTATTTATCAGGAGAAAACGACCGTCCGCCCGAGGAATGCATGCTCGTGGAAGAGGCCCATTTTCAAAATCCCGATATTCTGGAAATCCATGACCAGTGCTACGGAAAGCGTGTTCGACCAAAGGAGATTACGAAAAGAATACACGAGCTTCGGGGATTCCTCAAAGAGCAAATCTATGAATTCGTGCGGCACTTCAACATCGATCTCATTGTTCCTGAGAATGCGCTGGCCATTCCGTTGAATATCCCACTCGGCCTTGCTCTGACGGAATTTATTGCAGAGACCGGTTTCCCTGCCGTAGCCCATCACCACGATTTCTCGTGGGAGAGGGAGAGGTTTATCATCAACGCCGTCGAGGATTATCTCAGCTGGGCCTTTCCGCCCAATCTCCCGACGTTACAGCATGCTGTTATTAACTCCATTGCGAGCCATCAACTCAGCTACCGAAAGGGGATATCCAACACCATTATTCCCAATGTCTATGATTTTGCCAATCCTCCTGCACCTTCGAATATCCGCTCTGGAGAGATAAAGGAAAGAATTTGTTTAAAGGATGAGGATATTTTTATTTTGCAGCCTACCAGGGTTGTTCCGAGAAAATGGATCGAACGAAGCCTTGAGATCGTCAATCTCATGGATCTTGAAAACCCGGTTCTTGTGCTATCACATTCGGCTGATGATGAGGGAGACATTTATAAACAGAGGGTCCAGAAGTATGCTCGAAGGCTGGGCGTGAATCTGGTCTCCATCGAAGATCTGGTGGGACCTGAAGAGGATTATAACAATTACAGCGAAAAAAAATACACCATAGGCGATGTGTATCAATGCGCTGATCTCATATGCTATCCTTCAGGATATGAAGGATTTGGTAATGCCTTTTTGGAAACCATCTATTATAAGAAACCCATTGTGGTGAATCGATACTCCATCTATATTGCCGATATAGAGCCGAGAGGGTTTGACACGATCACCATCGAGGGATTTGTGACCAATCAAACCATTGAAAAAATATCCGAGATGTTGACCAACAAGGAGCGTAGAAAGCAGGCGGTTGAAAAGAATTATCGGCTTGGTAATCAGTATTTCTCTTATGAGGTTCTGGAACGTCTGCTCCTACATCTGGTCAGCATATTAGAAATCCAGTGTGCGGTTCAACCATGATGAAATACAACGTTGCCCTTCTTCATTATTCATGTCCACCTGTCGTGGGCGGTGTCGAGGAGATCATGCGCCAGCATGCCTCACTGCTCGGCCGGTATTACCACAATGTCAAGGTATTAGCGGGAGACGGCGGGCGATTCGATGACAATATGGAGATCGAGATCAACCCACTTCTTGGCTCGCGTAACAGGCAGGTCTTGAGCGCCCATCAATTGGGTGTTGAAGGCAAGCCCGAAAAGATGGAACACCTTACGAGGAAGATATATGAATATCTACTCGGTTCCCTGAAAGGATTTGATGTCCTGATAGCTCATAATGTGCTTACCATGCCCTTTAACTTACCCCTCAGTGCCGCTTTGCATCGGATCGGTCAGGAAAGTCTCATTCCCATCATCAGCTGGAACCATGACTCCCCTTATTTCTACACGGAATGCCCAAAGCATCTGGATGTTTTTCCATGGAATATCCTTAAACATGCTTATGCGGGCATTCATTATGTAGTTATTTCCGAAAGCCGCAGGGAGATGTTTGCAGATCTCTATGGTGGTAGAAAACAATTATATGTCATCCCAAACGGGATTGACCCGATCCGTTTTTTTCGGCTTGACCCCGCGACTGTCAGGCTTATCCAGGAGCAGCGCCTCTTTGAGGCGGAATTTCTTATGGTCCAACCATCCCGCCTCCACAGGCGGAAAAACATGGAGCTGTCCATCCGTGTGACCCGGGCGCTCCACGACCTTGGTCTTAAGGCCCGTCTCCTGATTACCGGGGCCCACGATCCCCATGAGCCAAAAAGCCTGAAGTATTATCGTGAATTGAAGGACCTTGCCGCCGGGCTGGGGATTGAAGATGATGTGATGATCATGGCGGAGTATGTTTTTAAAAGTGGTGAGACGCTCTCTGCCGACCGCATTACCATTCGTGATCTTTATTTGATCTCTGATGTCCTGTTTCTGCCCAGTTTACAGGAAGGATTCGGCATTCCGCTCCTGGAATCGGGTATGATTAAGCTGCCCATCGTTTGCTCGAAGATCCCACCTTTCTTGGAAATCGGCGGGGAGGATGTCTGTTTTTTTGAATTGTCCGAGAAACCCGAAAGTATAGCTCAGAAAATTTTAGAGTTTGTTGAAAAGCTAAAACCTCATCAGATGTTCAGAAAGGTCATAAAAAATTACGTATGGGACAACATCTACCACAAAAAAATCCTCCCCCTTTTGGAAAATGTGATCGGCCCCAACAGGAAGGCACAGGATTGGGCTTTTAAATATTAAAAATCCATGAATCCCAAACGAATAGGACTTGTCGAATTTTGCAGACTGATCTACATGGTCGACCCTGAAAAACAGGATAAGAAACTGATTACGTATTTTCTTCCGAGTGTTTTTATTTCTTCTAAAAGCATGATGTGCATGCTGTGAATGATATCAAACAGTTAGCATGTTGTTGCTACAAAAAGGTACCAAATTGGTACCCAAAAAAGACTTCAATCCGTTTTTCTCTCCTTGAAACGGCGCTTCAATCCTTTGCAATTGGTGGCTTCTGGTGTTTAGAGTAAGCATGTCAAGACAGGGATTGACTATCTAATGGCTCTGTTATTGGCTTTCTATGCTTCTAATCAACTCATTCGCGATATTAGAGCTTTCAATGCGCATGATGCTTTCCTGGGCGCTGCCGTAACTCAGAAGATTGATGCTGCCATACCAGACAGTTTTTTGATCCATGACAGCGAATTTTTGGTGAATTTTTGGTCTGAAAACAACGCTTATACCGTTTCTCCTTAATATCTCTACAACTCGCTCCAAAGCAGGGCGATCTTTGGCTTTAAAGACTTCTGCAGGCCTGGTCACGGCAATTGCTCGGATGCCTTTTGAGAGGGCAATTTTCAATTGCTGTATCATTTGCGCGGTGCGTCTTTTTCTCAAAAAAGGACTGACGATTAAGATTTCTTTTTTGGTGCAGGCGATATCATTAAAGTATGCCAATATCATACTTCAATAGCTTCTCAAGGGCCAGGGACTGTTCGTCTCTCAAATGTCCATTGAAAGCTACATCTATTTTTTTTCCGCAATAGGTCTTATCGACAAGATGAACATCTATGCCAAATTGCTCTAGTTCGGTGAACAGTTCCACTTCACACCCCCTCGGGAAACACAGATAATCCATCGTTTCCTCTGCGCATGAGATAATCGGAGGGTGCCCATAGGTTGACAACCGCATGGCCTGTTGCCTGTAAAACATTGGGTTTTTGAAAGAAGCCAATCTCTTTAGACTTTTCTTTGACAGTTGGGGAGGGG
>CAZIXY010000271.1:0-4745 GCA_964543315.1 uncultured Desulfobacteraceae bacterium
TGCCAATACCCAACCTGGCCCGCTCATCTATTGGTAGATGTGTTATGTCTTCCCCCTTAAACATTATCTTCCCCGTGGATACTTCATATTGAGGGTAGCCCATAATGGTCATCAATAATGATGTTTTGCCGGATCCGTTCGGACCGAAAAGAATATGGGTTTCACCGGGATGGATTTCAAGATCAATGTGTTTCAGGATTTCCTTGTTTCCCAGTTTTACCTGCAAATCTTCTATTTGTAGCATGGTTTCTCTCCTTGTTTGACTATGTTACCGGAACTTCAAAAATATTATGAAACTTTGATAATATAAAAAACCGAGCAGATCATCTCGTGCCCCATCAAGCTGAACTGCACATTTTTCCCCCCAAGAAAGCCCCAAGGTCCGCATCCTTTCGAATTCCCAGGCGGGTAAGGGCGAAGTCATACCTTACGGGGTCATCCGGCTCTATTGCATGAAATGCGCTCGTGATTTCCAGTGTCGTCTTCATATCGGCATTTTTTCTTCCTGTCAGTCCAAGCGACAGACATATGCGATGCATGTGAGTGTCCAGCGGGATACACAACTTTGCAGGACTCACTCTATTCCACCCTCCAGGATCCACGTTATCCTCTCTCACCATCCAGCGCAGGAAAAGGTTCAATCTCTTGCACGCACTGCCCCTTTCCGGCAGAGGTAAAAGACTGTTGCTCCTGCAGTTCAAATTTGATCTGAGTTCATTTACAAGAAAAGAAAGCCCCCCGAGGACAGTTTCGTGATGGTTGTGGAAACCTGAAAAAAAACAGTTATAAAGGGAACCGAAGCGCTGGATGACTGACTTTAGACCAATGAGCACCAGAGCCAGTTCTTCGCCGGTGGTAAAACGGTGTTTAAAATCGGAATAAATCCGCAGTAAGTATGAGGGAGTGGCGGACAGAAGGAAGTTGTGAGGAGACGGCCCCATTTTGTCGAGTACGCCTGATACGCTCTTGAGAATCTGGGCCACTCTTCCATATGCAAGCGACGAGGCTATGAAGCCCGCCACTTCCCTATCTTTTAAATCCTCGTACCCGTAAAGGAATTCAAGGGGATCAGGGTGAACCCATTTACGGGAGTTATAAAAGACATAGAGGCGTTCAAGCTCAGGCTTGTTTAGAATAGTTTTCCTGTTTGCTCGCATATTGTTTCTGCTAGAAAGCATTTTCAACCGGGTGGTAGTTCCACTTCTGAGGGAAATGCATTGACAGATTTTTATGACCCATTTTGGAGCAATAGAGTGGCTTATCTTCCCCTATCCTGTGCATTACCCTTTGCAGTCCCCCTGAGTGATCCATCTCTGTATGGTTGCTGATGACGAGGTCAATCTTCTTGGGATCAACTAATTGACTTATGTTCGCAATTAATTGATCCGCAAATTCCTTTTTTACCGCATCAATCAGGGTAACCTTTTCATCCATGATCAGGTATGAATTATAGGTGGTCCCTTCATAGATGTTATACCCATGAAAATCCCTGATGTTCCAGTCAATGACACCTAACCAGTAGATGTCTTCTGCAATTTCCAAAGGTTTCATACGTTTCTCCTTTCATCCTTTTTTGATACCTTCGTAAAATTTCAATCTATCTTCGTCCTGTACAAAAGAAGACTGTTTGAAACGACTGTTATGCTACTCATGGCCATGGCCAGTGCCGCCAGGATGGGGTGCAGTTGTCTCAAAAAGCCGGGCAGAAATTCAAAAGGATACAGAACCCCCGCTGCAACGGGAATCAGGACAACGTTATAAAAAAACGCCCAGAAAAGATTCTGCCTGACCGTTCTCATAGCGGCCCTGCTCAGTGTGATTGATTTTGCAACACCCTTCAGGCTACCGCTCGCAAGGATAACGTCGCCCGCCTCTATAGCCACATCCGTCCCCGTCCCGATGGCCAGACCCACGTCCGCTTGGGCCAGTGCGGGGGCATCATTGATTCCGTCTCCAACCATCCCAATATTGTTGCCGCGCTCCTGAAGTCCTTTTATTTTAGCGGCTTTTTCTTCCGGTAAAACCTCCGCGAAAATTTCATCAATGTTAACTTGCATGGCAATGGCCTTTGCTGTCTGGATATTATCACCCGTAAGCATGACAACCTTCAGACCCTGTTCATGAAGTTCGTCAATCGCTTCTTTCGATTCAGGCTTGACCGCATCTGCCAAGGCTATCAGGCCCGCAAGCTTCTCTTGAACCACCACCAGCATCACGGTCTTTCTTTGATCCTGCAAAGACCGGATCTGATCCTCAGCGCCATTAAGATCTAGCATTGCCTTGTCAAACCAGTTTGGCTTTCCAACATGGACCTCCCGGCCGTTAATTTTTGCCCGGACCCCGAGACCTCTTGAAGCCCTGAAATCATGAGGTTCAAAAAGATCAATCCCTCTTTTTTCAGCCTCTTTGACGATAGCCCGTCCCAAGGGGTGTTCGGATCCTCGTTCTACCGAGGCCCCAATTTTTAAAAGTTCCTCCTCATTTTTGATAATCGAATCAATAGGAATTATGTCCGCTACAGAAGGTTTTCCCATGGTAATGGTGCCGGTCTTATCCATAACAACCGTGTCCAGTTTCGTGGCCGTCTCCAATGCTTCACTGTTTCGGAAAAGCATGCCCTTTTCGGCACCTTTCCCGGTTCCCGCCATTATGGCCGTGGGCGTGGCAAGTCCAAGGGCACACGGACACGCAATGACCAAGACTGCTACCATCCGTATCATTGACGGCACAAATTCGCCAACTATCCCCCACCAGATGATAAAGGTCAAAAAGGCTATCCCAATGACCCCCGGGACAAAGACGGAGGCAACCCTATCGGCCAGTGCCTGAATGGGAGGCTTGCTTCCCTGGGCCTCCTGAACAAGACGTATGATCCGTGCAAGGGCGGTATCGCTTCCCACCTTTGTGGCCTCAAATTTCAAAAGGCCATCTCCATTGATGGTTCCTCCGACAACCCTGTCTCCCGGACTCTTGTCAACAGGGATAGGCTCCCCGGTCAACATGGATTCGTCAATACTTGATTCACCTTCCGTTATCAGGCCATCCACGGGGATGCTTTCTCCGGGACGGACGATGACCGCATCTCCCACCTTGACCTGGAAAAGAGAAATCTCTTTTTCTAACCCGTTCTCGAGGACGGTTGCGGTTTTGGGGCGTAGCCCGATCAATGTGCGGATGGCCCCGCCCGTTTTTCCCTTGGTCCTTGATTCAAGCATCTTGCCGAGCTTGATCAGGGTTATGATAACGGCCGACGTCTCAAAATATACGTGTTTGCCAAGGGCAGGATAAATGAGTAGTGAAAGGGAATAAAAGTACGCGACCGAAGAGCCCATGGCGACAAGAACATCCATGTTGGCGCTTTTGTTTTTGAGGCTTTTCCACCCTCCGGTATAATAATCCCAGCCTGTGTAGAACTGGACAGGTGTCGCAAGGAACAGAAAAAACCAGTTTACCCATGCGGCATGACTCCAAGAACCAAAAAGGCCGAAATCCCTTCCCATGCTGAGTATAAAGAGAGGCACGGTAAAGAGGATTCCAACAAGGAACTTTCGAGTCTGGTCTGTTATCTCAGCCTTACGAGCTGCCAGTTCCGCATCCTCTGCGTCAAGGGCCTCATCCGGGCGTATGGCTCCGTACCCGGCTTTCTCTATAGCTCTGATAATAGTATCTATAGTGGTTACGCCCGGAATGTATTCAACAAAAGCACGCTCGGCAGCAAAATTGACGGAAACCCGAACAACTCCAGGGACATTTTTTTTCAAGGCCCTTTCAATGGTCATGGCGCAGTTGGCGCAGGTCATTCCAGTAACTGGGATGTCAACCTTTGCTTTTACCACCCCGTATCCTGAAGCACGAATGTTCTCTACCAGGTCCTCTATCTTAATCTCACTTGAATCATATGTTACGTCCGCCTGTTCACTGGCGAAGTTGACATGTGCTTCTTTGACTCCCCGAAGTTTATTGACATTTTTTTCAATATTCAGGGCGCAATTGGCACACGACATGCCGGTTATTGGGAGCCTTAGGTTTTTTTCTGTCATAGGATTGTCCTAAAACCACAAGACCACATGATAGAGTAGGCGCTTCATGAGTGCTTGTCCGGGAATTAACTCTTTTACTTGCACTATCAGCCGTCAGCTATCGCCTTACAGCAAAGGATCTGAAAAACAAGGCAATGGCTGATTTCTGATCGCTGTCCCCTGAAAGCCCCATCCGGAAATTGGTCTTTTTGGGATGGACGATAATCAATCCGCTGCCGGGTAATGAATATCTTCTAGGGTCGATTTGATTTTTTCAAGAGTCGCCGGCGCATCGTATTCAACCGTGACCTTTTTGGAGTCAGCATCTCCCTCCACATTCGAGACCCCTTTGATCTCGATCAACTCATTTTTGATGGTCATGACACAATGCCCGCAACTGATGTTTGGTACAAAAAACGTCTTTGATTCCATGAGATTATGTCCTGCAAGTGAGCATGCCCTTCCGCAAAATGTTTAAAACCATTTAATAGCCGCCGCCAGGATATGGATTTTGCTAAGGCCTAGAGACCTCTGCTTTCCAAAGACCGGAGAAAAAGTATGATGCCGGCGCAAAGGACGGCTATTATTATCCAGTGGTAGGGAAAGCCGATGCCCAGAACAGAGGGAATAGTGATTTTTCCTAAGTAGCCCCACGAAAGGAGATTTCCCTTAAGATGATGGTAGACCTCGGCATAGAGAGCGGCACCCACCAACATTCCAAGAACA
>CAZIXY010000272.1:0-4743 GCA_964543315.1 uncultured Desulfobacteraceae bacterium
TATTGCCTTAGAAGGTGCCTTAAAGCTAAAAGAAATATCCTATATTCATGCAGAAGGCTACCCTGCAGGAGAGATGAAACATGGCCCAATAGCATTGATCAATCCGGATATGCCCACAGTTGCAATAGTTCCCAGAGACGAAATGTATGAGAAGATGTTCAGCAATATCCAGGAAGTCAAGAGCCGTAAAGGGCCTGTGATAGCGATTGTAACGCAGGGGGATGATAGAATAAGGGATGTGGCCGATGAAGTGATTGAAATTCCTCGGACGCTCTCTTTTCTGAATCCTATTCTGGCCGTGGTGCCCTGTCAACTTTTGTCTTATTATTGTGCGAATTTTCTGAACAGAGATATTGATAAACCGAGAAATCTTGCGAAGAGCGTGACAGTAGAGTAAGGCTTGCGTTAAAAGTTGCTGAGCATTCTGAGGCGTTTTTGTAGAGGGTTTTATTTTGGCTCGACGAGATGTCTTTGTGATATGGATAGACTGAGATTGTCTAACACCCGGTTCCGTGGAGGGAGAAGGGGATGGCTTTTCTGGATTATGAGGAATGTGGCCAGAATCCTCCTTTTTCCTTTTTTTTGTCTTAAAATATCCGGAAAAGAAAACCTCCCCCAGAAAAGCGCGTTTGTCCTATTATCCAAGCATCAAAGATGGGAAGACATTCCGCTTCTGGGTCTGGGCACACCCAGAACGATTTACTACGTTGCAAAACACGAACTTTTTAAAAACCCTCTGAGTAACTGGTTTTTTCGGGAACTTGGCGGCTTTCCCTTGAACCGAGAACGTCCCATTGAGAGCAGAAAATTCCTTAGGGCCATGATTGAAATACTGAAAGGAGGGGAGGGGCTCGTCGTTTTTCCTGAAGGGACTTACTACAGGGACAGGATGGGACCGGCGCACGTAGGAGTTGTCAGGCTTATCCTCTCGCACCTGGAACTGCCGTTTATTCCGGTTGGAATTCAATACGTGCGCAAGGGTTGGAGAGTTGCTGTCACTATTAATTTCGGAAAAGCCGTTTATTCGGATTCACGCGCATCTGCGAGCGAATTTCTTGACATTGTGATGGCGGATATCGCTCAGCTTTCCGGGCTGAGAGCCTCCGCCCCTTCAGACAGAGATTAACCCTGCGAAGTAATTTCACCGGATGATACTTCTCGATACACGGAGGTTGTTTCGTTCCCTCAATATAAAGTGAAAGGAAAAAACAAATGAATGAATTCCAGAAGGTATTTGAACAGATAGATGGATACAGGGACGATGTTATTAGTATTCAGGCCGAACTCACATCCAGGACAGCCCTGGGACCGGAAAACGGGGGTGACGGAGAACATGAAAAGGCATGCTACATAAAAGGCCTGCTTGAAAGAATGAATCCAGCAACCCTGGAAGAAATCAAGGCGCCTGATAAAAGGGCGAAGGACGGCTATCGTCCTAACCTGATTGCTCGCTGGGGCGGGAGTCAAAAGGATGTGACCATCTGGGTATTAAGCCATGCGGACATTGTTCCTCCGGGCGATCTTTCTTTATGGAACAGTGATCCCTATAAGATTGAGATCGAGGGAGACCGGATCATAGGGAGAGGTGTTGAAGATAATCAGCACGGTTTTGTGAGTTCCTATCTGGCATTAAAAGCTGTTCTTGAGTCGAAAATGAGCCTGAGAAAATCGGTTGGCCTTGCTATAGTAGCGGATGAGGAAACGGGCAGCAAATACGGGCTCAGCTATCTCATTAAGGAACATCAGGAAATTTTTGGAGAAAAGGATTTAATTGTGGTGCCGGATGGGGGAAACGAAGAGGGTACCATGATTGAGGTGTCGGAAAAATCAATGCTGTGGGTCAAGTTTACGGTAACAGGCAAACAGTGTCATGCCAGCACGCCTGATAAAGGGAAAAACAGCCTTTTTGGCGCGGCCAGGCTCATCGTAGCCCTGGCGGAATTGAAGGAAAGGTTCAACCTTTTGGATGGTTTGTTCAAGCCGTCTTCATCCACCTTTGAGCCCACAAAAATTAAAGCCAATGTGCCAAATGTAAATACCATTCCGGGAAGGGACGTGTTTTATGTGGATTGTCGGATACTTCCGCAGTACAAGGTCGATGAGATCTTATCCGCATGCAAGGAAATCGGGGCAAGGATCAGTACGGAACTTGGCGTTGAGATTCAGGTGGAATACGTTTATCGAGAGGATGCCAAGGAACCCACACCCCCGGACGCACCCGTTGTGAAGTCCCTTGAGCGCGCAATCAGGAGGGTCACAGGAAAAGAAGCAAAACCCATGGGCATTGGAGGGGGGACTGTGGCATCATTTTTCAGGCAGGTCAAGCTACCCGCGGCAGTGTGGTCCACTATTTCCGATACAGCGCATCAGCCCAATGAATACTGTCTTATCTCTAATATTCTGACAGACGCAAAGATTTTTGCATGCTTATATCTGGACGAAAGATAGCCGTCCGTATTGTTAGCCCTCTTACCGGGAAGGACGTAATATTGTCTGTAAAAGAATGGTGATAACTTCTTAAAAAGGCCATAGTTTTTTATCAATTTTAAGCTGAAATTCAGCTGTAAGGTCTTGGGAGGCTTGAATAAAATGGTGAGCGCTGATGCTGTTAAGGATATCATGGAAGGGGATTATTCCGGGAAAATTCTTAAGGGGAAATACAGCAAGGCATTAAAGGGCCGTGTTGCCGAATGCATTGAACACTTCAGGGCATTTGATGAGACCGGGATTGTGGCAATCCCCTACATATCTGCCTGGAAGAGGAAAGGAAAAAAATATGGTATGAATTTGCGGGAAGACGCTTGAAGCATCTTCAGGCGGTTGGAAAAAAATTTGCCCAGGGGGATATTGACGAATGCATGCGCCTTGCCGCTGAGCACGGAGCAGATTCGAATTCCGCCGGGAAGGTTGCAAAAAAGACCGCCGCCGGCGCGGCCTTTGGTGCCGCAACAGGTGCAGCAGTCGGTGCGGTTCTTGGCCATGCGGGGCGAGGAGCTGCGACGGGTGCCGCAGGTGGTGGTGCCGGAGGGCTCATAAGAGGGCTTTTCAGCTCACGTGACCCGGACCCTATTTTTCGAGGTTTTGTAGAAAAGTGTCTTCAAGAAAAAGGGTATGAGAAGGTTGGTTGGCGTTAGCTAAAGGAGATTCTGTGGCTCCCTTTTAATAACAGACGGCACGTCGAAACAGCCCTGAATAGCCTCGATTGCTGAATGTATCTGTTTTGAAGGCAGGACTCCCGTAATGGAGTGAATGGAACAACTCAGACCCAGAAGATCTGCACAAGCTTGATCGAGGGCCATAAGCAATTCGCTGGTTATTCCGTACCGATCACCAAAATGTGGTCCGTTCATGGAAAACGAGGCCACGGATGAATCCTCCACAGTTGAGGCTTCGGGGAGTAATTTTTTAATCATGCCGGTATAATTGTTCTTTTCTGATTCAGGAAGGCAAAAAAGCAAATTTCCCTTGCCTTTTTCCTTTGACGGCCTTGAGATAAGAAAAGTGAGAACGAGCCCCAAGCGGGCAAAATTTTTAAAGACAGTGCCCATGTTAACCAAGTTGGCGCCATCCAGTTTCACGTGAAGAAGTTCCTGCTTATCCTGCCACTCCAGGCCATATACCTTGGGTTTCTTTTCCTGGTAGGAAGCAACTACCTCCTTATAGAGTTCTTCTTTTCCCTTTTGGGCAAGTTTCCAGTCCGCAGGAGTTCGATAGGGGCCGAACCGGAAAGGCCCAAACAGGGCAGAGGTGGCTTCATTTATAATATCTTTGCCCAAAACGGCTGAGATTGCAGAAGGAGAATTGGCAAAAGCTATTTGCTGGTCTCCCAATTTGCCCAACACATCAAAGAGGGCACCTACTATTTCAGGCCTACTCCTGTGGGGAAAAACCGACAGTATAGCGCCTCTGGTGATCGCCGGATTTATATCACCGAATTCCTTTTCAATAAGGCCCAGGGCTCTTTTCTCGTCTTGGGCATCCACTACAAGATGCAGACCCCAGGCCCGGTTTTGTTCCCCGCAGGTCAGGAAAGGGAGATTTAATTTTTCCGAGGCCATGAGGTTGGCGAAGGCCATTGGAAATTTGTGACCTTTCGGCTGGATCACTGATATCCAAGCGACCTCGTTTAGGATCTTGAACCCCCCAAGTCTTGTAGAAGCGTCCATATCATCAAGCACTCAACTCCACGGCATTACTGGATGTTTATATGTGGAAGATCACAACAATCCAGTAATCACTTCTAACAAGCCGTCGGTATCAATCGGTTTGGGGATGTAGTCATCTGCCTCCGTGGACATGCCGTCCGCATGAGTGTAGCTGGTGGTAGGAACCGCCTCTCCAACTGCTGTCAGCAATACGACTGGGATGTCGGCCGTTTCCTTATTTGCCTTTAGCTCGGCACAGAGTACGTAGCCATCCTTACGTGGCATCATGATATCCAGGATAATCAGATCCGGCCGGCGTTCCTTGATAGACTCTTCTCCCTCTATCCCGTCATAGGCACGACCAACCTCAAATCCCCTGCTTTCCAACATCATGGCAACGGTTTCCACTAGATCCGGATCATCGTCGACTACCAGGATATATTTTTTCGCCATTGTAAAACCTCCTTTTGGTTTATCTTTTGTAAAATTGACGGACTCGTAAAAAGTCCGTCAACAGGCCGAGGGCGGGTAAGCCCCGGCCTGGGGTGAGGGTGGAACCATTTGAATTCACTTCAAATGGCGGGGGAGGGGAAGCCCT
>CAZIXY010000273.1:0-4719 GCA_964543315.1 uncultured Desulfobacteraceae bacterium
CCGGAAAAATCATATCCGGATCCATGAAAAAAATTGAGGAAAAAAAGGCGGCAGAGTAAAGAAAAGCATTTGCAAAAAGCCGCAACGCGACTCTTCAAGTTTCTTAATGCGCAAAAAAAGCCTGTCCTTTTTAAAAGGACAGGCTTTTTTATCTTGACTCATATTATTCAAGTACTATAAGTACAGCTTCGGCTTCAACGGCATCGCCCTTATTACATGCGACATCTTTTACAGTACCGGAAGTATCTGCAACCACTGGTAATTCCATCTTCATGGCCTCAAGTATAATGACCTCATCTCCTTCCTGTATGGAATCACCCGGTTTTACCTTGACATCGATTACCTTTCCACCCATAGGGGCAATAATTTCACTCACGGTCTATACCTCCTCATAATTATATTTTTTCGTGCAGATACCGTCCATCCTTTCTAAAGAAGGGATCTTATCTTTCAAGATTCCTTAGTAAATAAAACTGAAGTCCCAAGGAGTCTTATTTCAAAGCATTTCTGCAACGTGGTTTTATAACATTTTATTTCCATCATTTGTCAAGGATAATATCCATAATATAGATTTCTTGACACAACATATTAAATTATTTAAACTTATTTATTATAATAGCCGATAAAAACAAATGACGTTTGTCTATATAAACCGATTTCCCCTTTTTCTAAGCTTCCCGCAGCCACGTAACCGGGGGATCGAAGACTGTTGTTATATACGTCAGACAGCTTTAAATAATTGTTTAAACAGCACTTTGTGTTTATTAGATTTCACTGCATCAAGCTGTAAATAATTTCCAAATACAATAAATTCTGTTTTTTTGTATTCGGGTGCTGTGCATTTCCAACAAATGGCTCAAGGAGAAACACTATGCCAGTCTATACCTGGGTTGCACTAACAAGGAAGGGCAGAACCCTAAAAGGGGAAATTGAAGCTGTTGACGAGACAATAGCCCTGAGTCAACTAAAGCGACGCAAACTTACAGTCAAAAAGATAAAGCCCAAACCAAAAGATCTCTTTGAAAATGTCGCTTTTATGCAACCCAAAGTCACAAATAAGGACATAGTGATCTTCACAAGACAATTTTCCACCATGATTGACGCAGGCCTTCCACTGGTCCAGGGACTTAATATTCTTGCAGACCAGGCCGAAAACACCACATTCAAAAAAATACTTAAAGAAATCACGAGAGACGTGGAAGGCGGTGCTACTTTGGCGGAGGCACTCAAAAAGCATCCCAAGGTATTTGATAATCTCTTTGTAAACCTTGTGGCTGCCGGAGAAGTCGGCGGCATACTTGACACGATTCTCCAGCGGCTGGCCAACTATATTGAAAAGGCGGAAAAGCTCAAGTCGCAGATCAAAGGAGCTATGACCTATCCTCTCGTTGTCGTGGCTGTTGCCACTTTGGTCATAGCTGTTATTCTCATCTTTGTCATACCCGTTTTTCAGGAGATGTTCGAGGGCTTCGGATCCGCCTTGCCGGTTCCTACGCAGGTTGTCGTTAGTATGAGCAACTTCCTGAAGGCCAACATCCACTATATGATAGGAGTTCTCATTGTTTTTATTTTCCTTTTTAGGAAATACAGAAACACTGCCAGGGGTAGAAAACAAACAGACGCCTTGGCCTTAAAATTACCTATTTTCGGACCCCTCTTAAAAAAAGTAGCCGTTGCGAGGTTTACACGAACCTTGGGCACGATGATCAGCAGTGGTGTGCCTATCCTTGATGCGCTTGAAGTCGTGGCCAAGACTTCGGGAAATGTTGTTCTTGAAGAAGTAATCTTTGAGGTGCGAGCCAGTATTGCCGAAGGGCAAACTATTGCCGAACCGCTTTCGGAAACGGATATCTTCCCGGGTATGGTAATCCAAATGATCTCTGTGGGCGAGGCCACCGGAGCGCTCGACACCATGCTCGAAAAAATTGCCGATTTCTATGATGACGAAGTGGATACAGCGGTGGACGCGCTTACCTCCATGTTAGAACCGCTGCTCATGGTATTCCTTGGAGGATCTATCGGCGGTCTGGTGGTTGCCATGTACCTCCCAATTTTCAAGATGGCTGGCGCCATTGGTGGTTAAATCCACGAGCATGGTCAATCCTCATCCAAAGCCACAGCAGCCGGAACTCTACGGCCGACTCCAGAACCTCATGTTTTTGAGGGTCCTTTTCGTTTCCTTCCTATTAGGCGCATCCATATTCATTCAGGTCAAGGAAACCCAAACCTATTTCGCCTATATACAGACTGCCCATTTTTCCCTGCTGGCAACAATATACTTTTTGACATTTATATATGTTATCTTCCTCAAATATGCGAAGAACCTTCTATGGTTTGCCTATCTTCAGCTACTGGTAGATACTTTTTTCGTTACTGCCATTATCTATACTACGGGCGGTATAGACAGTATTTTTTCCTTTCTCTACATTCTGACAATAATTAATGGGGGCATTATAATCTACCGCAGGGGCGGTATACTCATTGCCTCCAGCTGCAGTATCCTTTACAGTCTTCTGCTGGGCTTCCATTATTACAATATTATCAAGCCTTTAGGCGTAAGAGGGCCCTACGCAACCGAATATGAGACAATTAACCTTTTCTACCTGATTCTTGTCAATATTGCCGGATTCTATTTGGTGGCCTTTCTCAGCAGCTATCTTTCGGAACAGACAAGAAAAAGCCGAATTGAGCTTAAGGAAAAACAGATTGACATCGACAAACTGGAAATTCTAAACGAAAGCATCATTGAGAGCATCACCTCCGGGTTGATCGCACTGGACGGCCAAAACAAAATCATTTTCTTCAATCCTGCAGCGGAGGAAATTTTTGGAATCAAGGCAGTTTCCGCCTCAGGCCATCGAATTGATCATGTATTCCCTTTTCTTAGTGATTACCTGACCGAAGAAAAATCCACTTCAAGCGGGACGACTGAAAAGATGACGCCGTTTGTGGACCTTCCCTATTTAAAACCAGACGACAATGAGATCCATCTTCGACTTTCCATTTCCCCGCTCAGATTCCCGGTTGGAAACAAGAAGGGGTCTATTCTGATATTCCAGGACGTGACAGAAATAAAAAAGATCGAAGCGGAAATGAAAAGGGTTGAAGGGCTGGCCATTATCGGCGAGCTTGCGGCTGGAGTAGCTCATGAGATCAGAAATCCCATGGCATCTATAAGCGGTTCGATCCAGATGTTGGTAGAGGGTCTGGAAAAAGATGATGTCAATCGTCAGCTCATGGATATTGTCACAAGAGAAATAAACCGTCTGAATAATCTGGTAAACGACTTTTTGCTCTTTGCAAGACCTAAAAAGGCAAATTGGGAGAAATTTAATCTGAATCAACTCATACTTGAATCCCTGGAGCTCTTTCAAAACAGCCAGCACTGGATAAAAGAAACAAGACTTGTTACTGATTTTAGTCATGACATAAAACTTGAGTCTGATCCGGAACAGGTCAAGCAGGTGTTGTGGAATCTGTTTATAAATGCCAGGGAAGCCATGCCTGATGGAGGCTCCTTATACGTAACGACTGCCCTGAATTCAAATGAAACGCACACAGATCATAAAATAGTAACGATCATTGTCCGTGACACTGGTAAAGGCTTTGATGTCAAGGCACTTTCCCATCTCTTTATTCCCTTTTTCACAACTAAGGAAGGGGGTTCCGGTCTTGGGCTGGCCACTGTAAAACGGATCGTGGAAGGGCTGCAGGGAAAAGTAACCGGAACCAATCATCCGGAAGGGGGAGCGATGATAACAATATCACTTCCTGAATCTCATTCTTAACTTAATGTGATGCTATAAAGGCTCGACTTATAATGATGCTCTCCGTACAAGCTGCAGCGTCTCTTGGAAAAGGCGAATAGATCACGAATATTGACGAAAAAAATGACATATTCTGAAAAATTGGGGATCTCCCGCGTATCGATACTGGATGAGCATTGGTTTTCCAATATCAGCCGCCCGAGCCGATACATGGGAAACGAAATCAACTCCATAATAAAGGACCCGACCCGCGTTGAAATTTCTATTGCCCTTGCATTTCCTGATGTCTATGAAGTCGGAATGTCTCATCTTGGGCTAAAAATCCTCTACCACATACTCAATCGTCATGATTGGGTTGCCGCTGAAAGGGCTTTTGCCCCGTGGGTCGATCTTGAACAAGAGCTGAGAGATCGTGCAATTTCTCTTACAAGTCTGGAATCCAATCGACCGCTGGCAGACTTCGACATTGTGGGATTCAGCCTTCAACATGAGCTTTCCTACACGAACGTTTTGAATATGCTCGATCTTTCCGGCATACCCTTTCTCGCCTCCCAGAGGACTGAAGGCCCCCTCATCATTGCCGGAGGTCCGGCCTGCTTCAACCCTGAACCGGTTGCCGAATTTTTTGATTTAATGGTCATCGGGGATGGCGAAGAGCCAGTTCTTGAAATATGCAGGTCTGTCCGCCATACAAAGCAAAAGAATGCAAGAGACAAAAAAGAAATATTGAATCAGTTGTCCCATAAGAAAGGGATATATGTTCCATCATTCTTTTCCGTAAACTACGGGCCTCAAGGAGCAATCGACACTGTCACGCCCCTCGTGCATGACTACACGGTCGTCGAAAAGGCCATCCTGCCCGATCTTGATTCCTCATACTTTCCAGGCCATCAGGTTGTCCCGTTTGCTGAGCTTGTCCATGACCGCCTGGCAATAGAAATCTGCCGCGGCT
>CAZIXY010000274.1:0-4711 GCA_964543315.1 uncultured Desulfobacteraceae bacterium
GTAAAAGTGTAATTCACTGAAATTACTTTGTCAATCTTAGGACACAAACCACAGAGACACTATTTTTCTTATTGGAGGTATAAAAAAAGAAACAAAGGAAACGGGTGTCAATCTCGGCAGGCTTGCTCATAAATGGCAAATCGTTTATCTCAGCGGAAGAAAGGCGAGCAATACATACTATTGATATCTATCACCAAAATATCTTTATCCAGTATCAGGATATTATAAAATATAAAAATCTTAAAAAAAACTTGACAATAGTTTTCAGGTAGCTTATTAGGGCTATCTAATTAAATTAGATATATATTTATAGGGATGACTTACGGCCTTCGGTCGATCATAGGCGCGAAGGAAGTGAAGGCGTAACTTACGATTGAACAAACAATTGAGTTGCGCCTTTTTGTTTTTTTGGAGGGAATAAAAAATGACATTAGACGAAGTCAAGCGTGATCAGGAATGCGAAATTGTGGATGTCACTTCAGAGGGTATTATGGGGCAGCGGCTTCTGGATATGGGATTTATCCCTGGAACCCGTATAAAAGTTATACGAAACGCGCCTCTTGTGGATCCTGTTGAGTTTTTACTGAAGGGATATCATATCAGCCTGCGCCATTCCGAGGCCAAAAAAGTAGAGGTGAATCTATTATGAGCAGTAAATCTGATAAAATCGTCGTGGCTTTGGCCGGGCAGCCCAATTCCGGTAAATCCACGATCTTCAATATGCTTACCGGGGCCAGGCAGCATGTGGCCAACTATCCCGGTGTAACCGTTGAAAAAAAGAGCGGCTCTTTCCGCCAGGATGGGGCCCGGATTGAACTGGTTGACCTTCCCGGAACTCACAGTCTTACTTCCTATACCGAGGAAGAGCGGGTTGCCAGGGATTTTTTGCTTAAAGACAAGCCCGCCGCTGTCGTTGATGTTGTGGATGCTTCCAATTTAGAGCGAAATCTCTATCTGTCATTTCAACTGGCAGAGATGGAGGTTCCCCTTGTTGTGAATCTGAACATGATGGATGTGGCCGAAAAACGGGGCCAGAACATCGACACGGAAAAACTAAGCCATGAGTTAGGAGCATCGGTGATCCCCACAGTGGGAAACAGAGGTAAAGGGAAACAGAAATTAAAGGAAGCGATCCGGAAAAGCTCGGAAAAGGGCAAGGCTGTCCCCTTTCGCATCGACTATGGGGAGGCCCTGGAAACAATCCTTGGTTACCTTGAAAAAAGGCTTTCAGAAGATCCTGACCTTTCCGGGCGATATCCATTGCGATGGCTTGCTGTAAAGCTGATGGAAAACGACGAAGAAGCACAAAGAGTGGTCAGGAAATACTCGAAAAAAAGCGGCATGATCCTGGCATTGGTAGAAGAAAAAAGCAGTGACTTTATTCGGAATCACAAAAAGTCGCCGAGAAAGGTGATTGCCGTAGCGCGGCACGTGAAGGCACAGAAAATCGTTGAGAAAAGTGTATCCCGCAAGAAAGAGTTCGTTAAAACACTAACTGACAAAATTGATTGGGTGGTTTGCAACCGCTTTTTAGGCCCAGTTGTCCTGGCCGCCACCATCTACCTCATGTATGAGCTCGCCATAGTACAGGGCTACAAAATCACCTCCTACACCTGGCCCGTGCTTGCCTGGTCCCGGGATCTTATCGCCTCGCTGCTTCCTTCCGAAGGGTTTGTTTTTGATCCCTTTTTTCGCTCCATGTCCATGTGGGTCGTGGATGGAACTATTGCCGTACTCAATTATATCCCCATCTTTCTTATCCTGTTTGCGCTTATCGCAATCCTGGAAGATACCGGTTACATGGCCAGGATGGCCTTTATCCTGGACAGGATATTCAGACACTTCGGCCTCCACGGACAGTCTGTTCTTCCCATGGTTATCGGCGGCCTGTATGTCGGCGGTTGCGCCATACCAGGGGTCATGGCATGCAGGGCCATGAAGGATGAGAAGGCCAGGATGGCAACCATTATGATCGTGCCGTTAATGAACTGTCTCGCCAAAATCCCTTTTTATGTGCTTATGATCGGCATTTTCTTCGCGGCATATAAGGGGATCGCCATGTTTTTTATTGCCACGATTACCATAATTATAGCTCTTTCCGTAGCTAAGATCTTAAACCTTACGGTGCTTAGGAAAAGATTGAGTGCGCCATTTGTCATGGAGATGCCGCCCTATCATATACCTACTGTCCAGGGTGTGCTTCGTCGTTGCCTGGAAAGGACATGGCTGTTTGTCAAAAAGATTATCACTATCGTTATTGTAGTGTCTGTCATTGTCTATGCGCTTATCTATTTTCCCGGTTTAAGTAAAGAAAGAAAGACTCATTTTATAAGTCAGGCCGATCAAGCACAACAGACCTTCTTCGAAAAAATAGGGAAGGATAACCCTTATGCCGGTCTTATCACCGGCGACAACTTAATTAAATTTACCGTCTACTGGAATGATTACAAAAAAACAAGGATGGGCGCTAAAGGCAAGAAAGCAATGGAGGCCATTGACCAAAAATTCAGAAAAAAAAATGCTGAATTTTTCAAGATCATAAAGAAGGGGAAATATAAAATAGAAAGCAAACTTATAAAAGATAAACACGCAAATAATGCATATAAAGCTTATAAAAAACTGGATAAGACAAGGAACAGGCTCCGAAGGGAGCAAAAAGAAGAGACGATTATCGCAAGCTTCATGGGCCGTGCCGGACGTTTTATAGAACCGTTAACCAAATGGGCAGGCTTTAACTGGCGCGTAAATATAGCCCTTATGAGCGCATTTGCGGCCAAGGAGAGTAGTGTTGCAACCTTAGGCGGTATCTACCAGTCACCACCAGGGGAAAAAGAGGATACGCTTGAAGAAAGGATAAAGGAAAAAGAAAAGGGTTGGACGTCTCTCCATGTGCTGGCCATAATGCTCTTTATGGCCATGTATCCTCCTTGCATCCCTACCCTCCTGATGGTCCGGCTTGAAACCGGAAGCACAAAATGGATGCTCTTTGCCACCTTTTATCCAATGGTTTTAGGGATAATCATAGCTGTTCTTGTATTTACCGGCGGGAATTTATTGGGTTTAACTGGAATGCAGGCCATGATCGCCTTTTATATCCTGGCCTTAATTATTCTTGTATTAATGGGTCTTATCAAGAGAGAACCGGAATTTACTTAAGAAAGGAGGTGTTATAATGAGAAAAACGCTAACGGTCCTATCGGCGGTCCTGGCCTTCACGGTCCTTCTGATTCCCTTTGCATTTGCCCACACGCCTCTCTGCTCGTGCTCGGATGAAGGGGATGGAACCATTCTCTGCGAAGGAGGGTTTTCCGACGGCTCCTCGGCCGCTGGAGTAGAGATGAGAGTGCTGGATTCGGCAGGAAAGGTTATCGTTAAGGGCAAAATGGACGAGGACAGTGAGTTTACATTCAATAAACCTAAAGGTCCTTATAAGGTGCAGTTTGATGCCGGGCCGGGTCATCTGGTGGAAGTGCCGGGTTCGGAGATTACAGAATAGGGATTTAGGATCCGCAGATTACACGGATTAGATGGAATTGTTCTTTAATAATCTCCGGAAATCAGCGTAATCTGTGGATAGGATTGAGGAATTATTGATGGATAACTATTAACAAAGGAGTGTGAATTATGAAGAGATTAGTATCGTTATTATCGCTGGTTATGTTGTTTGCATTTAGCGTTCCAGCCTATGCACATTTTCAGATGGTCTACAGCCCGGACAGTGTTCCGAAATCAAAGAAACTCAATCTGAAGTTGGTCTTTACCCATCCATTCGAGGCGGGTCATACCATGGACATCGGCAAAGATGAGAAAGGTAAGATCCACCCGTCCATTGCTTTTGGTGAAATGCACAAGGGAAAGAAAAAGGATCTCCTTAACATACTAAAACCGATCACTTTTACCAGTTTGACCAACAGCGGTAGAGCATATGAGGCCAATGTAAGGCTCAGGGGAATGGGAGATCATGTGTTCTATTTTGTTCCTGCACCTTATTATGAAGGATCGGAGGACATCTACATCCAGCACTGCACCAAAGTGATATTCAATGTGGCGGGCGCCCCGACGGACTGGGACCAGCCGGTTGGCGATCCCTTGCCCGTGGAGATTGTTCCGCTGGACAAACCCTATGCCCTCTGGGCGGGAAATGTCTTCCGCGGGATCGTCACATGCAAAGGAAAACCGGTTCCTTATGCCGAAATAGAAGTAGAGTATCTGAATCATGATGTGGTGGGAAATGCTTTTGCCAAGAAGGCTAAAGTAGAGGCGCCTCACGATGCCCTGATTACCATGACCATAAAGGCTGACGTAAACGGCGTGTTTGCCTTTGGTATCCCCAAAGCAGGCTGGTGGGGATTTGCCGCACTGGGAGCCGGAGGGGAACTCAAACATAATGGTAAGGAACTCTCGCAGGATGCAGTTATCTGGGTCCAGGCCCTGGACATGAAATGATGATTAACGAATGATAGGCTGATCCACCGGAATTGGCTTTTGTCTTACGGGCCCCGATGTGAGGCGGGGCAAGTGAAGGCGCAACAGGACTTGTAGCAACACCGAGTCCCTTGCGCCTTTTTATTTGAACCGGGAAGGAGGTGTAAAATCAGGACAGATACTGTGTTTACACGACACCCCGTGTAAATTCAACCGGCTAAAATAAAACGCTAAAAACTCATTTCAGGCGCTAAGTAAGAAAAGGAGGAAAAAATCGATGAAGAAA
>CAZIXY010000275.1:0-4666 GCA_964543315.1 uncultured Desulfobacteraceae bacterium
AGATTGGAGAACTGGATCACACACAATGATAATCACCAGGAGGAATACGAGATGTTTGCCGAACAACTGGAAAAGGCAGGAAAGAATGAGAGTTCGGAGCATGTCCGGGAAATGATAGAGATGACAGAAAAAAGCACCGAATGTTTACGCAATGCATTAAAGGCCCTCAAGTAGTTCAATGTATATCATTTAACGGGGAGATTTTCCATGTGTGAAGCTCATGCGTTTGTTTTGAAAGACGGAGAGGAAAAAAAGTTCCTGGAAAGTGTTGATCTTGTAGAATTAGAGGGGGATGAGGTCAAGCTTCTCAGTATCTTTGGTGAGCAAATGACCCTCAAGGCCAGGTTCAAACTCTATGATAATACCAAGAGGAAGATTGTATTTGAAGAGCTTTAAGCACCGAAAGAAGTAAAAAACAGCCTTTAACTTTTGGGCTAAGGATGGCCCAATTGAAGCGGATTTTTGTACGAATAATTATAGGAGATTTATGATATGACAGCTCAAAAAGAAAGGTTTGTCCTGTATCCACCGATGAAAACCCCAAGAGGATGGTTTGTATTGTATCAACCGGACTATAAAACCCCAAATGTTTTTAATTTACATGAGCGGGGGCTTTTTAAAACACGCCCGTCCCTCTCAAAAGATTACGGTGCGCGTTTAATCGTAAGTGAAGATCTTCGTGTAGCCGTTCAGTATATGCAACTTACTGAGGCTAATACTGTAGATCAGGATACAGGTGAAACATATTCCTACATCAATAGCAGCAGTCTTATTAACCTGACTGAAATGCTGACGTTAAGCAAAAAGGAGCTATCTGGCAATATGATTAACGGGAATTTAACCGATGAGATAGCAAGGGTTTATGAGGAATGGAAAAAGTCTCATATCCCCTTAACAAAAGACGGTAAAATTGACAGGGAAGAATTGAAAAACAGGTTAACTGCATGTATAAAAAATGGAAAAAGGACTAACATGGAATGGCTTATCAGGCAAAACAATAGGTGGATAAAGCCGTTTCTTCCCAGAATGATACAGGATTTCAGACATGGTTTATTTGAAAGGGTGATAGATAAATTGGATGCCAACTACAGGGAAAGGGGCGGCGAGGACACAGAAGAAGGAATGATCAAAAAGATTAACCTGTTTATCCGGATTTACGAAAGCGAAGGTCTCTTAAAGCCGGATGGAACCACCTGGATAAGCGAAGACGAGATATGGGATTGTTGGGTTGCATTTTCAGGTTCCGAATCAGAAGCAAAAAGGACCTGTTCAACTCTCGAAGCTGTATTGATTCCACTGAGAGAAGAATTGAAAAAAGAATTAAATTTTCAGTGATGAAGAAATATCCGGCAGGATAAGACGCCTCACCCTGAAGAAAGAGAAAGATGTTTGTTTGAATTGAGATAATCAGCATTTCTCTCAGTTGTGGAGGAACATGCGCCCATATGGAAAATAGCTCTGATACTGTTTCCGAAATATCCGGCTTCAAGTTTTCCAATGAAGTCAGATTTGTCGAAATAATCGGAAAATCGAAGGGGAACAAGGTTTTTCCACTTCTCGGTTTTTCCTAAGTGATCGACGACAACAATATCATTGACACCGCGCTGGTTGAGTCGCCATACGAGTGAGCTCCCAATAAAACCGGAACCACCTGTTACAACAATCATATCTTAGGTTACCCCTGATATAATCTTTTTATTGCTTTGCCAGAAATAAGTTTAGCAATAATCCGGGCAAGTAAAACACCAACAACTCCGGAAATGAAGGCAGCGAGCAATGGCAAAGGGGCTTGTTTTGCGTCCGCCCATATCTGGCGGTGAAAACCAAAGGCGAGCCAGGTTATCCCAAGACAGAAAAGGTTTCCGAGGCCGCCGCCTACCCAATCCCATTTTCCATAAAGAAGCTCTACCCAGATCCCGAGGGCAAAGAGGGCCAGGAGGCCGTAAAGACTGAACCAGTATGGAGAGGTGACTCCATACCAGGGGCTCAGGAAAAGGCAAAAAGATATGAGAAGTATGGCTGTTGTGAGCCCTGCATATTTCTTATCTATTACTTTACGGCCCAAATAGACCCACATCACAAAGAAAAACCCGCCGAAAAGGGCCATCCCCTTGGTGGGTCCTGTCATTTCAAGCCCATCTAAGAAGCTTTTAAGCGGTAGATATAAATCCATCAGTGCGCCGCAAAGCGCAAAAATAAGGATCAACAGCCACTCATTAAAGCTGAAATAGGAATTCTTCATTATTACCACCTGCATTTACCGCATATAGGGTGTTGTTTCATTGCCTTTACAAAACCGCTGTATCGCTTGGAACTCAGGATGTGCTTCAGTCTCTCTTGAAGAGCGTCTCCGAGATGTTCTTCGGGTAGATAGGTGCAGGGTGTAACCTTCCCGTCAACTGTGACGAAGATACTGCGTTTGACGATCAAACACGGATAGGAATGTCTTTTGGGGAGGTACAATTCTATTTTAAGGGATCGAGCGATTTTTCTTATCTCTTTGAAAAGATCTTTTTCATCCTTAGCCGAAAGACATTCCGCCTCTGAATCAACTCCATATAGATTGAAAAGCCTGTGGATTATTACGGCCTCTATTCCCACATCAGAAGCCGACCGGATGAGGTCTGGAATGCGGTCTTGATTGCCTTGATAAAGGGTAATATCAAAATATGCCTTGGGGACTTTTAGACCTCTTTTATTTCTCTCACCGATAAAACCCTCAATATCGTGCAGGACATTGGATAACAAATCCGGGTCATATATCCCAAAGGCGATCTCTTCCAACCCGCTCCCAAGTATTTCATCTGTCCTATCTTGGATTAACGTTCCGTTTGTGGTCAGGTTGGTAATCACGCCTTTTGAACGGGCATATTCCACCATATCAAAGATATGCTGGTTAAGCAGAGGCTCTCCCCATCCGTGCAGCCCCACATAACGGAAAAGACCCGGATCAAGGATGCGTTTAAAATCCGAAAGGGAGAGGAACCTGTTCGGTCGTCCAATGCCTTTTCTCAGACATATGGTGCAATCAAGGTTGCAGGCGGTTGCTACCTCAACCTGAAGGGTCCTGTAACGAAATGAATCAAGCACGTGTGTTAAATGTTTTTCGCTTCCGGTCAGTGGAAATTTTTTTTGAGTAAGTTGGTGAGGGGGAAATCCCCCTCACCTGGATAGGAGGTTAAGCAGTCTTTTGGTTAAACGGCATCCAGTTGAACGGCAAGGCTTTGATTAGAAGCCCTTTGAAGTTCAGCATCAGGATCCCGAAGACGCTTAAAGAAGCTATGATTTGGGGTATAAACCGGCAAATACCGGTGCAACCGCCAGTAGCTCCTCCCGTGGCCACACTAATAGGTGAACACATAGTCCTCACCTCCTTCCAAACTATTTGGTTAGACCTATAACTTCGTATGGGTTCACACCGGCTGTCGTCATCTTTGTGTACATCTGGGGGCTTACCTCAACCTCTTTTACCACCTTCACAAAGTCCGCCGGTTTATCCAGATAGGGCATAAGATCCCAGTTACACTTTACCCTGGTGGTCCAGAACACAGGATTCTTTTTTCCACCCTTTGGTTTGAAGTCTTTTTTCTTAACCCCTGAAACCTGGCAGGCCTTTCCCCAGTCATACCGAAAGGCAACTGCCTTGCCTTTTTTAGCCTTGTTGTCCCATATCACTAATATTCCAGCTATACTATCGGTTGGTTTTTCACCCGGAACAGCTTTTTTCTGATCCGGTGTGAGGTTTTTTACAAACAAACTCCGCTTGCCCGGAGTGAGATCAAGGAGTATCTGTACAGCGTCGTCCTTACACCATGGCGGGCAGGCGATCCAGACATATTTCTCCCCCTTTTTCAAAGGATATTTCTCAAGGATAAATTGCACGATTTGATAACCTGTACTCACACCGGGGCACAGATGATTGTGAAATTCGCAGCACCTGAGAAAGTCATAAGGGGCACCCTTTGCCCAGGCATTTGAAATGGTGACCATGCTGAATGTGTCCGGTAAACTCCCGATCTTTTTCTTTATCCGTTTCCAACAATCCGGCTTGGTAGCCTTATCGCCGTCCATATTTAAGTTAATCTTTCCTGTTTTTTCCCCGTCGTACGTTATGACAACAGCATCTTTGGTATCCTTTCTGAACAGAACGACCTTTAGAGGGTAGGTTAAGGGACGATGAAAGAAAAGTAAGTTCCCTTTGCCAATGGAACACCCCGTTGTTTCCTGGATCATATCCACATAGCCTTCGGTGGTCTTTCCGTTCACCTTTACATAAGTCGAATTAGTGAGGGCAAGGAGATCGGGACTTCCTTTCTCAATCTTCAGATCCTGCATACCGTCTTTTATCAGGCCCTTCACGTCCGCGGCCCAGAGACCCTGGGCAAAACAGACAACCAACATTGCGATTAACAAGATTTGCATATATTTCTTCACGGTTCTTCTCCTTTCGTAAAATACTTAACTATCTAAAATATCACCAAAACATGCCAGGCCCCTCTTTTCCGATATTAAAAAGAAGGGCCTGGCTGGTCATAGGTTTTTGTTTAGAAGGCGATCATGAACTCCACACCTATTAGAACCTGACTTCCCAGATCACCATTTTGGGGATCAACAATATCGCCTTGCTCAAACTCACCGTAGTCATAAAAAGCGATTTCCGGCCGGA
>CAZIXY010000276.1:0-4639 GCA_964543315.1 uncultured Desulfobacteraceae bacterium
TCATAGGCCTCTTTGGCGTTGGCCCTCGTGGTCACCGGATTGGTGCCGCAGAGCAATCCTGCCTTGAGCTGATAGGGTTCTCCATAAACAATGGAGTCCCAGGCCTTTTTTGGATTGATAAAGGCCACCCTGGCGCCGAGCTTAAATTCCTCTCCGCCCAGTCTCTTTAAGATAACTTCCTTTGAGAGGTCCCTGTGACGGGCAAATTCAGCCACCGTTCTTGTGGGTGGATTCACAAAGAGGGCGTTACCTCCCGGGGAGTCCAGGTTGCCTGTTATGCCCATGAGTCCAATGGCGGTTCGTGTAAAATCGGTACAGTTAATGTTCTCTTCCGTGGGCACGCCCCACTGGATAGCCGCCGGGTTTGTGGTGGCATACATCCGTGCGGCCGCCCGGATCAGTTCTTTATCAACCCAGGTAATGTCCTGTACTTTTTCAAGGGGATACCCCTTCATCACTCTTTCCTTAAAGGCATCCCAGCCGTAAATATAATTCCCAACAAAATCTTTGTCATAGAGTTCTTCTTCAATGATCACATGATGGAAGCCGAAGGCAAGGGCACCGTCAGTGCCCGGACGGATCTGAAGCCAAAGATCGGCCCTCCCGGCGTAAAAGGATTTTCGAGGATCGACGTTAATAAGCTTGACCCCATTCTTTAAGGCCCTCATGAAATTTTCCCCTGTGTATTCGTCAGGATTGGTCCACAAGGGGTTGGTCGCCCACATAACAATGCATTTCGGCTCATTGACATAATAGTCGACAACAGGGAGGTTGCCGCAGGTGATAAGACTGGACGATACCCTTGAGACATAACAAAAATGGCCGGCTGTCAGGACATTGGGGGTGCCCAGCTGATTTGAAAAACGGTAGAGGTGACTCTCATAGTCCCTGCCCGTGCCCTGTCCTATGACTATATATTCAGGTCCGTATTCGTCGACCACAGCCTGGAACTTAGTCGCTATGGTATCGAGCGCTTCGTCCCATGTGATTCGCTCCCATTTTCCGCTTAGTTTGTCACCCACCTTCTTCATCGGGTGGACAATCCTGTCCGGATGGTAGGCCAGTTGCGCAATGGTCAGGCCCTTGGTGCACAAACTTCCGTGGCTTATAGGCGAATCAGGATCCCCTTCAACTTTGATCACCTTTCCGTCTTTCACGTGTGCAATCACACCGCAGGCCCCATGACAACTGCGACAGTGGGTTTTGACCTTCTTCACTTCTTCCATATTCTTCCTCCTTAGTTCTCATCAATTTCTGCAATACCAGAGAACCCGAATTTTAGACACCCTCTTTAACCTTCTGACTGCATTCATGGCCTAACGGCAAAAAATTGCGCCGAAGGTATTTATCCTATTTCAAAGCTTTATCGACTACAAACGGTCCGGCGCTCATGGAAAATCGCTCATTAATCTCATCACCGATCTCTTTCAGGTATCTGGAAAATTTGGGCACCACGTCTTTTGACACCTGCCGTTTGAGACCCACTGCCCAGATGGCGGCGTGAAGATCTTTTCGGTGTGTTTTGAGCGGCGTTGCGAAGGCAATGATCCCCTCAATGTACTCTTCCATATCAAGAGCGATACCTTCTCTCCGCACCCGTAAAACCTCTCTCTTATATGCGGTCTTATTCACATTGCTATTCGGCGTAAATTTCTTCAACTTATGACTTGAAAGTGTCTTATCGATTTCCTTTTCGGAGAACAGGGAGAGCAGTGCCTTCCCCCCGGCACCGGCCAAAAGGGGCAATCGCATGCCCACTTCCGAAGATATTTTTATGTCATAGGCGGTATCCACTTTATCGAGGATGATTGCCCTGTGGTCGGATCTGATGCCGAGAAAAGCGGACAGTTTCGTCTCTCCGTTGATCTTCTCCAAATAGGGATGAACTGTTTTAATAAGTTCCGACCTGTTGCCTGCTGTATTACCCAATGTATAAAGGTGAACCCCGAATCCGAATTTGCCGTCCGGACCGTTTTCAAGAACATCCAAATCGGTGAGAGTGTGGACTGTGTTGAAGACGGTACTTTTATTCAACCCGAGCTGTCTCGAAATCTCACTTATACCGAGCGGTCCTTTTGACTTGGCAAAAAGATCCAGAATTGCAAAACACTTGTCTATGGCGGGGACTCTTTTGAATTCAACCGGCATGCGGATAATTCCTCAAAATGTTCTCTCAAGAAAACGAATGTTTTTTATATTAAACGCTTTTCAGGATATGTCAAGTAAAAAAACGACGAGCTTTCGTCGTCCCCGCCGCTAAAAATGAAAAAGGCTTGTCATCCTGAAAAGTTGACAGACCTTTTTATTCTATGTCATAATTTATTAATATTCTTATGAGCAAAAATGAAGATACTGACTCTGTCGGCTCTACGCGGAATTTGGAGAAAAGGCTTGATCGTCACAACCGGGGCCGGAAGCCTGTCACCTAACAGGGACAGGCTTTTTCATTAAGCCATGACCAAAATCTGACCATGTCCAACTTTAAAAGCCCGGTTAATAAAACAGAATAGGATGCCTCAAGACACACCCTCATCACATGCACTGATCCTGCTCTTTCGTGATGCCCTAAAGTTAGCCTTTGATCTGTTCAAGATCATCGTGCCTGTGGTCATAGCTGTAAAAATCCTCCAGGAGCTTGGCCTGATCGAATATCTGGCCATACCACTCAGCCCCTTCATGCGGTTGGTCGGCCTGCCAGCTGAAATGGGCCTTGTATGGGCTACGGCTATTCTAAACAACCTTTACGGTGCTGTTGTCGTTCTCCTCTCCCTTGTCAAGGACACACCAATAAACACGGCCCAGGCTACCGTATTGTGTACTATGATGCTCGTAGCCCATAACCTGCTCATTGAACTGAAAATCGCCCAGACTTCAGGGCCTCGGCTGATATTTCAGACCCTATCCAGGCTGGTATTGGCCCTTATTCTCGGCTGGCTTCTCCATCTCTTTTATTCATGCTCGGGCCTTCTGCAGCAGCCCATCAATATCCTTTTGAAACCCGACTTCGAAAACCTAGCCCAGAAGGAATCCTGGATCTCCTGGGTCACGGGGCAAGCACAAAACCTGCTTTCCATCTTCTTTATCATTCTCGGACTTTTTCTGCTCATGCATGTGCTCAAAAAACTTAAAATCATTGACGCCATGAACCGGTTGCTTCGTCCTGTCCTGAAAATAATGGGCATCGGCCCAAAGGCTTCGGCAGTAACCGTTATTGGCCTGACATTAGGGATAGCATACGGCGGCGGGCTTATCATCCATGAGGCGAGGACAGGCAACATACCCAAAAAAGACGTCTTCTACTCCCTCACTTTTATGGGCCTCTGCCATGCTCTTATCGAGGACACCCTTCTTATGTTCATGGTCGGGGGGCATCTCTCCGGTTTGCTTTTTGCCAGGATTGCCTTTTCACTTGCCGCAGTCACCTTCATTGTGAAAACAAGCGCCCTCCTTCCGGAGTCATTCGGCGACAAATTCCTCTGGGGAGACCCTCGATAAATCCTTACCACGCTATTTGTACCTTTCATGACCCCACTTTACAATTATTAGGCTTGTCCACCGTTTGGCAGTCGGGGTTCGGGGCTCTTCGAAAGGCTGTATCTGTATTAAGGCGTACAGTATAAGGCAAAAGGTGCAAGGGATAGGAAGGGTGACTCACTTATAGAACGAATAATTGCAGGGGTTGCAACTTTACCGGCACTCCATTATAAATAGATGTGCGTTACGCTCTGAGTAGACAAACCAATTGGAGGTGAAACATGGAACTGAATGATGCTGTTCTTTCCAGGAGAAGCATAAGGGCTTTTCTCCCCGACCCCGTACCGCGTGAGACGATCCTGAAAATCATTGAACTTTCCAGATGGGCACCGTCCTGGGGAAATATCCAGCCCTGGGAGATCATTGTGGCTGATGGTGAAAAGACAAAGCTTCTTGCTGAGGCATTCGTCGCTGAATCAAAAAAGGGGGCCACCCCTCGACCCGACATAGACATGCCGGTCAAATATCCCGCCGTTCACAAGGAGAGGTATACCTCACTCGGCAGGTCCCTTTTTACGGACATGGGAATTGCCAGAGAAGACAAAAAAGCCCGCACTGAACACTACCTGAACATGTATCGATTCTTCGGCGCCCCGGCTGTCATCTACCTCACCATCGACGGAGGTCTCAACGAGCCTTATGCCTGTCTGGATATCGGCTCCATAGGGACGACAATCTGTTATACCGCTGTTCAGGAGGGGCTTGGGACGATCTATCTGGCCGCGTCCATGCATTATCCTGACATCGCCAAAAAAATTCTTAATGTGCCTGAAACAAAGAAAGTGGTCATCGGCATTGCCATTGGGAAACCCCATCCCGAAGCCCCGGCAAGCCTTTTTCGGAGCCAGAGGGAGCCTGCGGAGACAATTATGTGTTTCGCCTCATAATCCACACGGACCTTCATGCTAAATGCCTTGATCATAGGCCTGCGATACGAAATATGAGAGGCTTTTTTACTATGGATTTATGCCGGGTTTTATGATATTCCTTACGGCAAAATGCATAAGGAGCACAATCCCATGCAAGGAAGAAACTCCATACTAATTATTTGTGCTGCTTTATTTCTCATTTCATGCGCCGGCACGCAAAAACGTTCATCGGCCGA
>CAZIXY010000277.1:0-4594 GCA_964543315.1 uncultured Desulfobacteraceae bacterium
ATAGTTCCAGGCCATCCATTTCAGGCATCATCAGGTCGCAGAGAATGATATCCGGTACCGATTTCCCGATGAGAGTTAGTGCCTCTTTACCGTTTTCTGCAAGCCCAACCTCTAACTCAGGCATTGCTTTCATGATCTTTTCAAATAGCTTTCGAGTAGAGGCATCATCATCGACAACTAATACACCGTATTTTTTTCTCATCGCCTCACCACAAAGAATTTAAATAACAAAGAAAGTTAACGTTGCAAAAGACGAGGATGCAGCAGATCTGAGGCGTCAAGGGTGAAGCCGTAGTACTTTACTGCGAATCCTTGACAACAAAGGAGATGCGGTGCCCTCGGCTTTCCCGCAGGGTAAATAACATGGCTGTTTTTCGTTGTTTTTAGGATGTCACCTTGAATGTATTCTAACAACCACGCTAAAAAGTTTGAAAAAGGCTATAATATCAGTCTTTAAACCCAATTTGCCATGTTATTTATGCAACTATAGGGTTAATCAGCTCACAACAAGGTGTTGTTCACAATAAAACCCGGATACAATATCAGAACAATGATGATCCAGCAATCAAAAGACACAAGGAAAAGAGCTGAACGCTGAAAGATGATGGCTGAAACCTGAAGGATTTGAGCTTTGAACTTTGAGCTCCAGTTCGCGTATGCGACTGGTCGCTTCCATTCCGTCCATTTCCGGCATCTGAATATCCATAAAGATCAGGTCAAAATCATCGGGAGATGTGGTGTATTTCTCAACCGCCTCCCTGCCGTTATTAGCCACTTCAACCTGGTACCCGGCCTTGGTCAGCATCATCTTTGCCAGCTTCTGGTTGACGGGATTATCTTCCGCTAAAAGGATACGTATAGAATGCTTCATCTCCTCCCGAACTGAATATTGTGTCACGATGGGATTCCGGATTTTTGTATCTTCTCCATCCCCATCCCAATAAGTTTTTCCAGCATCTTGTAAAGCTTTTCCCTGCGGATCGGTTTGGCCAGGAATCCATCAAACCCTGCCTCTTCACATTTCCTGGCATCCCGTTCCGTTAAAGAAGGCAAAGCAAGCAGGGGAAGACTGTGGATTGACGATTTGAATTTGCGGATTTGCTTTGCCACTTGATATCCGTCCATACCGGACATCAGGATATCTGAGATGCAAATGTCAAACGGTTTCTCAGTCTCCAGTCCTTTTTGTAATGCAGGTACGACATCTTCACCGCTTGTAAGAGCAACAACATCAATGCCGACCGACTCCAGAATGTGCCTTAAAATTTCCAGGTTGGTCAGGTTATCATCAACAATAAGGGCCTTCTTGTCAGGAAGCAATGCATGGACAGGTTTTTTGACCTCCTTTTTTTCTGCTTTTTGAAGCCATGCAGTGAAGTGGAAGACACTCCCAGGGGACTGGTTGACTGGTTGAGTAGTTGAGTAATTGAGTGATGGGTTGCTGGTTACCAGTTTGGATTGACTATTGCTTTGTCTTTTAGAATTCTTTTTCAATCGAAAATCATCAATCCCCGCCTGCCGGACGGCGGGCAGGTTCAATCGACAATCCGAAGGGCTTTCCGCCCATACTTCTCCATGCATTAGCCCTGATATCTTTTTGCATATGGACAGGCCTAAGCCCGTACCGCCATACTTCCTGGTAGTGGAACCATCGGCCTGCTTAAAAGGCTCAAAAATCGTTCCCAGTTTGTCTTTTGGGATGCCGATACCTGTGTCCCTTATCTTGGCATGAATCTTTATTTGGGTCTCATTTTCCTCTTCAACATCAAGGGAGAGTTCAATCTCTCCGTCATCAGTAAATTTTGGAGCATTACCCATCAGGTTAGTCAGGACCTGCCTGAATCTCAAAGGATCTCCCTTTACCAGTGAAGGGAGGTTATCCCCGATCCGGCAAAGGACCTCAATCGGTTTTGATCCGATCTTGGGGCGTATCAGCTCACAGACATCATAGGCAAGAAGCTCGGGATCAAAATCGATCTCTTCAAAATCTAGATTCCCTGCTTCGATCTTGGAAAAATCAAGGATATCGTTGATCAGAGAAAGCAAAGACTCACCGCTTCTCTTAATAGTGCTTGCATAATCGGCCTGGTCTTCATTTAGATCGGTATCAAGCAACATATCCGCAAAACCCAGGACCGCATTCATGGGTGTCCGGATCTCGTGGCTCATATTAGCCAGAAACTCGCTTTTTGCCTTGTTTGCGGAATCGGCTTTCTCGGCCATTTCGTTGGCCTTTGCCATTGCTTGCTCGAGGTCCTTTGTTCTTTCTTCAACCTTTTTTTCGAGGATAACATTCTGTCCATGTATCAAACTGTAAAATTCAAAACTTTCTAATGCATTTGCCGTATTATGAAGTATAATAGACAAAAGACTAAGAGAAGCATCTGGAATTGTTTGTCTTTGAACCGGCAATAAGCCGATAAACATGCCCCTCAGCCGAGAGGATGTGGTAATTACATGCAATAGAAATTGTCTTGAATGATCTTTTGAACTAATAGAAACTCCCCTTCTCTCACGTAGGGCCCAGGCAAAAAAGCCTTCATCTGTCATGAACTCTACTTCTTTTTCAATGTATTGCCTAAATTCAACTGGATCGCATAGTGACAATACAAAATCCGAACTGTCATTATCCACAAGATAAAGAGCGCGTGTTTCAAATTGAATAAGATCATTAATTCGTTTTTGAGCTTCTTGCAAAATGTGGTCAGGGCCATGTCTTTTGCTGATATTTTCCTGGAAATCTCCTAAAGATACCGCCATTTCCAGCGCGTTTTGGATAAATCGCCTGTTTTCCTCTAAGTACTCAATACGGGCCAAAAGTTGTTCCGGATCCATATTCATATTCATGTTTTTTTTACCCCTGCAAAAAGCTTTCAAAGGAGGAAAGTTGGTGCGTTGCCTGTCTGATTACCATCTCGAAACTGCTCGGCATAAGATCAAGCCTATCCCATGCCTCGTTATCGAGAGGTGGAACAAACTTTTCCCCGCTACTTCCTATTCCCAGGCTGTTGACAATAATGTCAGCCAGATGCACAATACCTGCTTGAACCGGGTCTTGAGCATTTGAAGGATTGTGATGATAAAATATATTGTTTTCCAATGAAAAAGGGAGTTTCCATTTTTTCAATAAATACTTTCCTATGATCGTATGTTTTGATCCAAGGAGGCTACTCTCTTCCTCGTAAAGAAGATTGCCTGAATTTTTAGCCCGATATAAAAGACTTCTTG
The DNA here is from genome assembly GCA_964543315.1 of uncultured Desulfobacteraceae bacterium. GTDB lineage: Bacteria > Desulfobacterota > DSM-4660 > Desulfatiglandales > Desulfatiglandaceae > JAFDHL01. The sequence continues at coordinate 3,229 of CAZIXY010000277.1, forward strand.
CCTGTGCAGGGAAATACTTATAAATTATCAGCCTGCCGATATCATGCAACAGCACTGATACAAACAATTGTTCTGTTTGAGCCAGGTTTTTATGTGCAGCCAACATTCTCGATATTATACCGCACGCAAAACTATGCTTTAAAAATGAATCCATTTCAAAGATGTCCTTTGGAATACCTTTAAAAATTTTAATAACGCTAATTCCGAGTGCCAAACTGCTGATTTCTCTGGTGCCGATCATCATTACAGCCCGTGATATACTGTCAATTTTTGACGGGAAACCATAAAATGATGAATTGACAATTTTTAACAGGAGTGCGGTGAGACTCGGACTTTTGTTTACTGTTTGGGCTATACTGACAGCCGTGCTGAACGTGTCGGCAATTACTTCGTTTAGCTCAAAAACTATGGAAGGAATTTCAGGCAATTTTATTTCGTTTTCAAATATAGTTTTGCGGACGTCTTTTATCATATTGTCTTCTGAATCATCGTATCCGGAGTCAGGTGAAATAACGTTTTGTTCTGTTCCCAGGTTATTATTTTGGCTTCTATGCAAAACAGCCAATCGAAATATTTCCTTGACAGCAGGATGAGAAAGATCAGTATATTTAAAAACAGGTTTTGTGTTTTCTTTGATTTTCTCAATTAGCTCCGGATCAACGTATGTTTCGGCACTCTCTTCAGTGCCGGCATTACCAACGATATTTACTTCCGTTACTCCCCATTTTTTTAGGATTTTGACATGGTTCGATTGTATTACTTGCCCCTTTTTCAGAAGAAATCTGCCGTTTATATCCTTAACATCGTCAGATAAAACCATGTCTTGCTTTACTTTATCTATGTGCACGATTCCCATTTTTGTATCCTGACCTCCTCAAGCCAAAAGAAAAAAATGGCATTTAACATTTGCGCAGAGCGTGGGAACGAGTTATGATTAGTGATATATGCATTAGCAAGAAGTAAGGCTCAAAATTCTTCTGTTGATAATATGACCCTGGATACTTGATACTTGATTAAAAAACGGAACCTATTTACACATTCAATAATTAGTATAAGGTTTCATCAAAAGATTTACAAAGTCATTGCGAGGAGCGAAACGACAAAGCAATCTCAACAAAGCTTTCAATCTACGACACAAGATTGCTTCGCTATCGCTCGCAATGACAAGTTCCTCCCTTAGTTCGCCGGTTCTATCCTTTTATTCTATCAAATCTTTTTACCTGTTTCCGATCGCTCGACCTTGAGGCGGCACGACTTGAGCTCGCCGACAAGTCTCTCGACAGATGCTCCGCGTTGGAACCGTCAGTTCGTTTCCATAACTTTCATATACCTTACACGCATGACTCAAGACATGCCGGGCACTGTT
>CAZIXY010000278.1:0-4592 GCA_964543315.1 uncultured Desulfobacteraceae bacterium
TAGAAACGGCAATAAAGGATGTTAACAAAAAAATTGTTCAACTTAAGATTGATAAATGGCTGAGTGTCAGATCTCGGGAACGAACTCTTGAATTAGATATAGATAATGAGGCATTGGAAGAAGTGTCACGTCTTGATGGTTGCTATGTCATTAAGACAGATCTTCCGAAGGACGTAGCGGATAAACAAACCATCCATGATCGGTATAAGGATCTCACAGGGGTTGAAAGGGCATTCCGCACATTCAAAACTGAATTTTTGGAAGTTAGGCCGGTTTACGTACAAACCGAGAAGAGCACTCGGGGCCACGTTCTCGTGGTGATGCTTGCCTACATGATTGTACGGATATTGCGTTGTGCATGGCAGGAGTTTGATTTGAAGGTTGAAGAAGGCCTGAATCAGTTATCGACGCTTTGCTCGATGGAGATGAAAGTCAAAAATCAGGACTCGTGTCTAAAAATCCCCAGGCCACGTGAAAAATCAAGACAATTATTGAAAGCCTTAGATATAAGGATGCCTATAGTCCTCCCTCATCGAAAGGTGCGTGTAGTCACGAGAAAAAAATTAGTGGAAAGGCGTAAACTGTCTTAAATTCCATAGGTTATGGCTACTAATAGTGCTTTTTTTGAGGGTGAACATTTGTTTTAAGGGACTGATAGGCCCGTGGGTGGATACTCAAAAAGCAGGTGAGAAAGATGAAAGGGAACCAACCCTACCAAGACCTTTATATTTATCTATTTAAGGGGGTGTTGAAGAAAAGGCATGAGGTTTATCTGGGGCATGCCTTTCTCGGAAACTGGGTAGAAGATGACAGCTCCTTTCTTTTTTTTACAAACCCTGCCGATGAGATATTAGGCGATTTTTTAAAAAGTTGTCCAGAGTTCGAGTTGATGGAGAACTACCATTTTACTTATGAGCAGTGGCAGGGTGGGAGGCTGGATCGAATCGAGGTGGAAAATTTTGTGATTTTTCCACCATGGGGGGAGCCGGATGGCGGTGAGGGATCGAACCGGATAATACTCGATCCGGGGGTTGTGTTCGGCAACGGCCTGCATCCTACGACGCGAGATTGTCTGAGGGCGCTCACATACGCGTCAAGGAAAAGAACTTTCGGCCAGGTGCTTGATTTTGGAACAGGAACAGGTGTTTTAGCGGTGGCCGCTGTTCTTCTTGGAGCTGAGGAGGTATTGGCCATTGACCTCAATCCCTTGTGTGTTAAAACTACAGAGAGAAATGTCGAACTCAACGGTATGAAAGAAAAAATAAAAGTTGTTCAGGCACCTGCCCAGCGTTTTTTTAATGAGGTTGCGGATTTGGTGATTGCGAATATCCACCATGAGGTGATCAAGGACCTGCTTCTAAAGAGGAAATTTCGCCATAAAGAAAGGCTTATTCTCTCAGGGTTGATGAGGAGTCAGGCCAGGGAGGTCCGGGTGCAAATGGATAGATTTCATTTAGACATCATTCGTGAGTGGGATCATGATATGACCTGGTTTACCGTACTGGCAGAAACGGTTTGATATGGGGAGAATCGTATGTCATCAGGGCAAAAAGTGAGTATTGAAAAACTTCAAGGATGGTATTGCTTTGCCTGCGGAACGGCAAATCCCATTGGCCTTAATTTGCAATTCTATCGTTTCGGTGATTCTATCTGTTCCGATATTACCTTGGGAAAATATCATGAGGGGTGGCAGAATATGGCACATGGCGGTATCATATCGACCCTTCTTGATGAGGTCATGTCCTGGGCGATTATCTATTTTAAAAAGGTCTTTTTTGTAACTCGCAAAATGGAGGTTAAATACGTAAATCCCGTATTGGTGGGAACACCGTTAACCGTAAAAGGCATGTTGCGGGATGAATCAGAACCGCCAAAATTGACTGCGAGGGCCGAGATAAGGGATGACAATGGTAGGCTTCTCGTCAGAAGCAAGGGAGAATTTGTCATTCTTCCAAAGGAAAGGCTTACTTCCGTCCCGGATGACTTGAAACAGGATATGCTTTCTTTATTCAGAAAGTACGAATAGTTAGGAGAATCCAAGCGTTTCAGAGAATTGCCTCATCCTTCCACCCGTTAACTCTCACCAAATCTGCAAACCGTCAACCACAGATTGCACCATCTTACCTTTCTTTAGTCAGTATAAATCTGTTTCCGGCACATATTTCAACCCGTTGTTTGAATTGCCGGGGGTTAGAAGGTAATTTCGCGAAAAATATTTGATCCGACACCGTTATTAACCGTTGTTCATTAGGCAAAAATAACATTATTAACAAGATAGGTTTTTACGAGGCCGTCATTCTTGATTTCCTGGATGAACCACGGTCTATCGAGGACTTTGTGGAAAAGGCCCTGATATATAAGAAGTACCCATACCTAGCTTCCGTGCTGAGGTTTTTCGAGGCCCAGATGGCCGAGAAACACCTTCAAATGCTTGTATCAAGAGGATTTGTGAGTCAAGAAAACAACAGGTTTGTTCGCTAGAGGATGGTGGAAAACCCCCATCTACTGCGTTATCCTCATCTCTTGTCACTCCGGCGTACTACTCTATGTACGCCTCAATCCTCGGGATTTCGAAAGCCTTGTATCTGGAGATTTTCCACCAGCCTCTAAAAGAAATGGTCTCCGGCGGGCTTCTTGTATATTATTTAACTCCTATTTCAACTCTTTCAACCAGGGACCGGGCTTCAACCAGTGATCCATCAATTTTTTGAGTTCACCGCTGTCTTCAAGGGTGTGGAGAAAATTCTCCATCCAGTTAACCAGCAGGGGATCGTTTGGAGGCAGTGCGATACCGATGGGTTCATAAGTAAAAGGTGTGATGATAGAAGCCAGTCCTTTGTCCGGGTAGCGAAAGACAGAGACCACACAGATGGGATAGTCCGCAACCATGGCGGTTACCTTATCCTCAAGCACCATGTTCACGGCCTCATCATAGTTTTGAGCGGTCACGAGCTTGGATTTGGGAAGAACTCCTTCTACAAAGTGCTGACTTGTGGAACCTTCCAGCGCTACCAGGGTATTATCCGGGCTGTTTATATCAGAGGTGTGTGATGCAGACGCGATCTTTTTATTCTTGGTCAGGAATGCCTTCCCGGAAATGTAATAGGGACCTACAAAGGCTACTTTCAGGTTTCGTCCGGGGGTCATGGTCATCCCCGATAAAATCATGTCTATTTTACCGGCTTCAAGGGCCCCCAACAGCTTAGAGAAGGGCATGGCCTCCATCCTGAGCTTGACTCCCATGCCCGCGGCTATGGCACCTGCAAGCTCGGCCTCAAGACCGATTATTTCCCCTTGTTTTGTTGTCATGTTGAGCGGGGGCATGCTGCCTGCCGTACCCACCACCAATTCTCCCTTTTTCAGGATACGATCGAGCACGGGCGCCGCAGGTTGTTTGAGATTTTCGGCGGAAGTGTTGCTAAACACGAAGAAAAGAGTCAGTGCCAGTAACAGGGAAATCATTACTTTCGCTGTTTTCATTTTCTGTTTTCCTCCTTTGATAAGGTGGCTCTTTTTATATAAAAAAATATAGATGAGTTCGCCTTGTGAGTCAATGTTAAAGGGGACTCCTCGATTTTTGTAAACTTAGGGTTTTGTCTGAGGGAGAAAGGCCCTCCTGACGTAGGCGGGCAGGCTTGCCTGCCTCAGGAAGGAGCCCGGGTTTGATATGGTTTAGAAATAATATTTGACGTAGAACTCAACCTTGTAATCCAAAGGCTTTTCCCCGAATTCACTGTAGGAACCCCCATGAAAAAAGGTGGATTTGAGTCTGAGTTCCAGGTTTGATACAGGCTCATACAGAAGTTCAGGGCTGATGGAAAAGCTCCCGTCCGCGACATTGAAGATAACAGCGAGAGAGGGATTGAAATAAAGAATGTCAAAGGGTTCCTTTTGGGAGGCCTTGAAGTAGATATAGTCCTTCATGTAATTTTTTTCGCCAAAGTAATTTTTTGAAAGATTGAGGCTCTTTTTCAGGTTTTTTTCATTTTTAGTTGTTACGTAGGTGTTGTAGGCACCCTCGGTGAATTGAAAGTACGCGGTCATCTCATCCTCGCTGAATCCCTTTCCGTTCCTGTAATACTCCACAATAAAGGTCGTATCGTATTTGTTCAGGTAGCGAATTCCAAAAAGGTAACTCAATTCATCAGACTGCCTGGCATACGAAACACCCTTATTGTCAATGTAGTGCTTTTCATAGTCACGCGTATAGGCCGCCTCACCGTGCATCTCAAAGTTTGTCAGGATGTTCTTGGAAAAATCAATGCCATAGCTGTCCTCTGTGCTCTTTCCCGTAAAGAACATGAAATCGATATCCGTATCAAGGATGAGCAGGTAAAGCTTTCCCGCAAAATTGATATGATCGATTTCACCGTATTTGTTGTTGATTTCTTCATAGACCGGAAACAGGACGGGTGTGAGGGCGACGGTCTGGATCGGGCCTGACATGCTTTTGATGAGGTCAACAGAGGCGAGTGTGTAACCTTCAAGGGATTGTTCCGGATCATCCGGGTCTTTGGGCCTGCTTACGAAGGCAACGAGGTTCCAGGCATAGCCCTTGCCCCATTTCATGACCTTCTTGCCTGCATCCACTG
>CAZIXY010000279.1:0-4581 GCA_964543315.1 uncultured Desulfobacteraceae bacterium
TTATTAAAGAATGGCTGGAAGGTCTTGGCGAACCATAGAGGTTCGGCACATAACCAGGCTAATTCAGACGACGCATAAAAAACCGCGCGGCTGATTAGCAACGTTAGGCTGTGCAGATGGAGGGATAAAGGTGCCAGTAGATCGTCCTTACCGCAGAACATGTCGTCAGTTTGTTGATGGGAATTACATGGAAGGTGGCCGTTGGCAGTACATGGTCCACCCCAAGTTTGCTCAATCGCCGGAGCACTATGTTCGTGCGTTTCTCATCATTTTGAAGGATCTCCAAGTGCTATTTGATTACGTCGAACCCGCCGACAAGAACCTTGCATGCTACTCCTATAGGATTCACGCCCTCTTGCTTCGTGCATGCGTGGAGGTGGAGGCGAACTGCAAGGCGATCCTTAAAGAGAATGGTTACAGTAGATCTGACGACTGGAATATGGGCGATTACAAAAAAATCGAAAAGACACACCTTCTTTCATCATACGAGGTCAAAGTTCCAAATTGGAATGGGACAGGCGCAACCCGCTCGCCATTCTCGTCATGGTCCACTGGCGGTTCTCTCCCTTGGTATAGTGCTTACAACATTACAAAGCATGATCGCCATTCCGAATTTGAAAATGCTACTTTCGAGCATCTGATTGATGCGTGTTGTGGTCTACTTGTTATCTTGTCGGCGCAGTTCGGGACTAACGACTTTTCGCCTGGGAACACTTTATTGGCTTTGGAAGGATCCGGTGACGAAATGGAAAGCGGCATAGGCGGATATTTTCGTGTTAAATTCCCCGCCAATTGGCCGATGGAATTGCGATACGATTTTGAGTGGCAAAAGCTGAAAAGTGAGGCAGACCCGTTCCAGAACATCGACTATTCAAAGATCGCCTAACCATGCAAATGCAGCCGACCTCGCTCCGCTCGGCGGCTGAACCCGACCGTTAGCTATAAAAATAAATGGAAAATTATCAAAAGACAGTTAAAGCAAAATTTGGTTTATTCTCAAAATTCTATGACGCCTTTGATCTGATATTCATATTCAACAAACAAACTAACCCCCGATACGGTTTGGCAGAAAAAATCCCCAATGAGTCCAGACGTATTCTCGATGTTTGCATCGGCACAGCAAACAGCTCCATTATTATTGCCCAAAAAAATCCTAAAAATGAAATCGTCGGCATAGATTTGTCTCCAAATATGATTGCTGTAGCTGAAAACAAAATCCGAAAACAAAAACTTAAAAATATTCATTTTCAATTAATGGATGCTACCAAAATGACTTTTCAAGATAGTGCATTTGATATAGTCACGGTTTCTTTTGGGCTTCATGAATTAAATTATGAATTGATGATGAAAATTCTTAAAGAAATGTTTCGAGTTCTTAAAAATGAAGGTAAAATATATATTATTGATTATGGAAAACAAAGTAATCCAATAAAGATCTTTTTGCTTTCAGTTTTCCTTAAAATTTTTGAACCAAAGCATATGCCTCAATTCTTAAATTATAATTGGATGAATATATTAGAAAATCTCGGCTTTGAAAATATTAAAATTGAACAATATCTTTTTTCAAAATTAATTTTAGCTAACAAGTCAATCCAGCGGACGCTAACGCGCCGCTGATTTTTTCGTTATTTGTCTATCAAGGAGGAGCCGAATATGAAAAAATTTATACTACCTTCCATAATTCTTTTATTTGTGGTGATAGTCCTATCGGGTTGTGCGACAACTTTATCAAAAAAAGGTGCGCTTATTCGGGTGACAAACCGTTCTGAGGATGTAAAGAATTGTGAATATTTGGGGCAAGTATCATCTTCTTCGAGTTGGGGCGGTTTTGCAGCCACTGGTGTTGGTTTTAAAAGCGCAATGAATGAGCTAAAGAATAAAGCGGCAAATATGGGAGCAAATGTCCTGCTAACACAAGTGATCTCAAATACGATGGGCGGAACAAGAATGATCGGTGATGCGTACTATTGTCATGATGGTGCAGGACAATAATAAATTTATTTTTTTATAGCCTCCTATCAAGAGGCGATAGGGACGACGAGGCACAGTGAAGGAATATAGACTATGCCAGAATGGGTAATTGCTTTTTTGGGGGTAGCATTAGGATTTGCTTTGAACGAGGCTGCATCGATCGCGAAAGCCAAGACCAAGGCAAGGAAATATTTGTTGGCCATGAAAGATGAGCTAAATACAAACTTGCACCAGCTATCTCAAAAAGAGAATATTGCGCAGCAGATGATTTCTGCTCTGGAGCACGGAAAGTTACTGCCAGGAGGAAGTGTCCCTTTTGCATCTACAGTATATGAACGGCATTTCCCCGATCTGGTTGGATTACTAAAGCCCATTGAACGCGATAATATTCGACATATATACTCCAATTTGAAAGTTCTTGACAGTACGCTTGATGAATTTGAGAGATCATTCAAGGAAGACATTCATTCTGACAGCATAAATGATGTTGAAGCTGCCTACATCGGCCGCCTTAATGATGTTTTAGAAAACTATAGGGTTTTAAAAGGACTCATAAAAAAGTATCTTGAAGGAACTCCTGTCGATATCTACTACCGACATGGTCACTTAACATAACCTTGCTCTTGCAGCGGATCGCAAAAAGCCGCGCCCGCTGAAGAGCCCGTTCGACAGCTTAGAAATAAAACATATTGATATCGAATCTCTAAAAAGATAAGATTACAAAATGGCAAGAAGAAAAAATTACAGTATTACAAATTCGGCTGTGCCTATGGTTGTCCGTGAGGGTCATGAGGCATACGGCCAAAAGCTTGGCATTCGCTATAAGCGCACCTGCAAATGCCCCCCTTCGCACATAAATTGCCTTAACGCAAAAGAGTGGCTCAAATGCCAATTGGGGGTTTGGCAATTTTCGTACGAAGCTCGTGATGTTCGCGACAAGCATGTCCACCCGGCTACCTTCCCAATATCCCTATCCAAGAAAGTAATTGAGCTTTTTACGCACGAAGGGGAACTCGTCCTCGACCCATTTGTTGGCAGTGGCACGACTCTAGTAGCCTGCAACGACACGAACCGCAACGGAGTTGGCTTCGATCTTCAGCAAGACTACATCGACCTCTGTGAATCACGCCTCGGTGGTCAAGCCAACCTGTTTTCCACTGCAAAACAAGTAACGATCCAAGATGACGCTAGAAACATAGCTAATTACTTAGACCCAGAGACTGTTAGCCTAATCTGGACCTCGCCTCCCTACGCCAATCTCCTAAACAGAAGGAGAAAGAACAAATCCAGACGCGACAGAAGAACCGAGCAGCTTGGCCGAATCGAACAATACTCTCAAGACATTCGTGATCTGGGTACTATGCAGATTGATGAGTACACAAGAGCAATGGGGGATATCTTTGAGAAGCTCCTTTCTCTACTCCGTGTAAAAGCCCATTGCGTGATCAATGTGCCTGATATGTGGTGGGAAAACAAAAGGATAACGATACACGTTTCGTTGATTGAGGAACTAAGGAAGCGGGGCTATGAGTTGCGTAACATAATAATCTGGGACAGGACAAACGTGGTCAACAGAATAGGCATCTTTGGATGGCCAAGCAACTATATTACGATGGGTGTGACATTCGAATATCTTCTTGACTTCTGGAGGCCGCCTAAAAAGTGAAGCTATATACAAAAAACGAGCTCATTGATTTCATCAGAAAAGTATTCCATCAAGGATGGCATGAAAGTGTCAAGAAAACTATTGATACTCGAAACGATGGTGCTGTGGGGAATACACTTGAGAGTCTGTTGGGTATAGAAGAAAACAATCTTCCTATCCCCAACGCTCAAGAATGGGAACTTAAGGGGCAACGCAAACACACCTCCTCACTGATAACACTCAAACACATTGAACCATCTCCCAGAGCAGCAAAGATCGTGCCTAATATCCTGCTCCCCTTGTATGGATGGAAACACAAGCAGGCAGGCATTAGATATCCTGAGACAGAAATGAGCTTTCGCTCGACAACAAGCGCTACTGCGTTCACCAACCGGGGGTTCCGCATAATTGTTGACCGCCAAGCATCTAAACTACGCTGTGTTTTCGACGCTTCGAAAGTCGACACAATTGACCCAGAGATTAGTAAATGGCTTCGATCTGTGGAAAAGAGAGTCGGACTTGGCCCGATTGATCCAGAGCCCTATTGGGGATTCGAAGATCTGAGATACGCAATCGGTTCTAAAATAAGGAATTGCTTTTACGCTGTAGCGGACCGTAAGGTTATTCAAGGGCACGAATACTTCCTTTACGAGAATTTGCTTGTTCTCTCAGAATTTTCCTTTGAGAACTTGATTCGGAGCATTGAGAATGGTGACATTTTGATCGATTTTGATGCGCGAACAGGGCACAACCACGGAACCAAGTTCCGCCTTAAACAAGGCCGCTGGACTTCTCTCTTCTTAAGTGTAACCAAAGAAATTTAAGAACTGTCGAACAAGGGCATTCACTCTGACCCCAAAAGCCTGCGTCTTTTGGTCCAGGTGATGCCCAGCGTTCGGCTTCTATGACTTGCCAAAGTAGTCATTGCATCGTATACTGATGAATAAAATATTGAGGACAGCCTT
>CAZIXY010000280.1:0-4558 GCA_964543315.1 uncultured Desulfobacteraceae bacterium
CTTTTCGTAGGCATATCCCTTTTCAATCAGTTTTTGAGTCAGTTGAATCATGTCGTCCACATGTTCGCTTGCCTTTGGGTAGGACGAGGCCCTTTTTATGTTGAGTGTATCAAGGTCTTTTAGGAACTCCTGATAGTAATTTTCCGTAAATTCCTTTAGGGGAACCCCGGCCTTGTTCGCTCCTTCAATGGTTCGGTCGTCTAAATCCGTGACATTTATTACGTGGGTCACGGTATAGCCCTTGGATTCCAGATATCTTCTGATAAAGTCCGAAAACACAAACCGCCTGTATCGTCCTATATGGATTAACTGGCTGAGAGTGGGGCCACAGGAGTACATGGTGACATGATTATCTTGAATCGGTATGAATTCTTCTTTTTTTCGAGTAAGGGAATTATACAGGAACAGGCCGGTTTTTTTCTTGTCTATAAACAGGGGCGTGCTCAGGTACCTGTCACCGCCGTCCGGAAAGATCACCACAATCCGGCCTTTTTTCATCTCTTCGGCAAGCTTCAATGCCACTGCCATAGCTGCTCCGGAGCTCATGCCGGCAAAAATGCCTTCTTTTTTAGCAAGTATTCTGGATGTTTTGTAGGACTCATCATCGTCTATGTTGATGATCCTGTCCGCCCGTTTTTTTTCAAATATTCCCGGACGGTAGGATTCCTTCATGTTTTTGAGCCCCTGTAATTTGTGGCCTAAATAGGGTTCTACGCCAATGATTTGGACGTCGGGTTTCAGTTCATTGAAACGCCTTGAGAGCCCCATGAGGGTGCCGGTAGTGCCCATGGAAGAAACGATTACGTCAAGGTCGCCGCCCGTCTGTTCCCAGATTTCTGTGGCCGTACCGTGGTAGTGAGCCATCCAATTTGCCTCGTTATTGAATTGGTCGGCAAGCCAGTATTTCTCCGAATCATCCCTCATCAGATCGTAGACGAACTCAATTGCCCCGTCCGTTCCAAGGTGCGCGGGTGTGAATTTCAATTCCGCTCCCATGGCCCGCAGTATTTTTTTCCTCTCTTCGCTGACTGCCTCGGACATAACCAGTAGGATAGGATACCCTTTTATGGAAGCGACCATCGACAGTCCAATTCCTGTATTTCCGCTTGTGGCTTCAAGAATTATTTTGCGTTTTGTCAGTTCTTTCCTTTTTTCAGCCTCTTCAATCATGAAAAGGGCCGCCCTGTCCTTTATTGAGCCCCCTGGATTAAAGGATTCGAGTTTGGCCAATATCTCCACATTTTTGTTGGGATTGATTTTTTTTATAGGAACCAGAGGGGTCCCGCCGATCAGGTCCAGAATATTTCCATGCTTTTTAGCCATTAATGCCTGCTCCGAAGTTTCACTTGAAATGGGTTTTCTAAAAAAATTAACATAAACTATTTATTATAAAAAAATATATTATTTTTTTCAATTGTCTTGAAAGAACCGCGGCGCAATGCTTGGCACAGCACTCTTCTCAATGGCAACCGAGCTGTCAGCATTCACGTTCAGCAAAAGACCAAAAGAAGAGGTTGGCAGACTGCTGATCGTGACCGCTGAAAGCTCCATCCGGATTTTCCGGATGGACATGCTTCCTTTCGAAGAGTCCCACGCCTTCGCCTCTCAGACGTGTGTCCATGCTATTTGGACACGGATATTTTACTCCGGGTGATATTGATTTGTTTTTTTAATTTTATTTGACTATTATTCGCTGGGTGTTAAAAAATAACAAGTTGGAAAGATACAAAAAAAACTCACAAACAGAGGACAATAAAGGTGCTTTTTAAAAACAAGAACATGAAAGTTGGACGTAACGATCCCTGCCCATGCGGAAGTGGGCTCAAATATAAAAAATGCTGCCTTGGAAAATCGAATACGGAAAACAGGAACATGAAAGAAATATATTTCAAAAAATACAAGATCAGGCTCAAGGAAAAGAAAGAAATAGAAGGCATAAAAAAGGCGGGAAGAGTGGCCAGGGCCACTCTTGATCTCGTGGAGGCGGAAATAGAACCGGGAATGACAACTGATGATATCAATACAATGGTTCATGAATTTACCATAAAAAACAACGCTACCTCTGCACCGTTATACTACCGTGGTTTTCCAAAGAGCGTCTGTGTGTCTATCAATGAGGTGATATGCCATGGCATACCAGGGGAAAGGGTTATAAAGGAAGGTGACATAGTCAATGTGGATGTGACCCCTATCCTGAACGGGTATTATGCGGATGCCAGCAAGACCTTTTTCGTTGGAAAGCCGGGACGTGATGCACGAAAAATTGTTAGGGTCGCAAAGGAAAGCCTGAAAAGGGGTATGTCAATGGTAAAGCCCGGAAATACCATCGGTGATATCGGCTGGGCAATTCAACGCTATGCGGAGGGGGAGGGTTGCTCGGTGGTAAGGGAGTTTGTGGGGCACGGTGTCGGACTTGATTTTCATGAACCCCCTCAGGTACCCCATTATGGCCGCAAAGGCGAGGGGATTGTCCTGGTTCCCAACATGGTTTTCACGATTGAACCTATGATAAACCTGGGCAAAAGCTTCCTTCGCGTGCTGGATGATAACTGGACGGCCGTCACCGCCGACGGTTCTCTTTCGGCCCAGTTTGAACAGACAATCCTTGTGACGGAAAAAGGTTATAAAAGTCTCACGCCCTATGATCTCTGATACGAATTCTGCTCGAAGAGTCCCATGCCGAGCCTAACTGACGGCGGGCAGGGAGTTCTATTTTCTAAAAACACTACTTAATCAAAGGCCTCATCCTTTTGATTTCGTCAAATGAATATTTTATTCCCAGACTTGTCAGGGACGCAAAAAGCCTGGGATTTATAGCCATAGGCTTTTCCCGCCCTCAAAAACCTCTGTTTTTTGATGAGTTTTGTTCATGGGTTGAAAAGGGTAAACATGGAGAAATGGCCTGGTTGGAAAGGAATTTGGACCTGATGGCAAACCCTGGAGGTCTGCTTAATGGTTGCCGAACGGTCATTTCCCTCGCCTACCCCTATTCACGCAGGAAACCATGCACGCCCGACGGTTTTACAGCATCAAGGTACACCGAGCCGAAAAAGGCCGATTACCACTATCGGCTTAGGAAACTTGCCCGGAAGCTCAGCCGCAGGATACTTGAGCAGTTTCCTGAAACTAAAACGAGAATCTGTGTTGACTCGGCCCCGATTCTCGAGCGGAGTTTTGCGTATGCCTCTGGGATCGGCTTTGTCGGAAAAAACAATATGCTCATCATACCCGGGTACGGGTCGTTTTTTTTTCTTGTAGAAATTTTAACCACCGCACTTTTGCCTTTCCAGGAGTTGGTGCCAATGGAAAACCGATGCCGTTCCTGCACGAATTGTATGGACGCCTGTCCTACAGGCGCACTTGAAAAGGATTTTTCGCTGAATGCCTCCCGATGCCTTTCATATTTGAGTATAGAATATCCTAATGCTTTGAACAGCAAGACGGGTGACTTAATGGGCGACTGTTTTTTCGGGTGCGACGTGTGTCAGGAGGTTTGTCCTTTTAATGAAGAGGTATTTCCAAGAGAACTCGCGCTTCCTTCAACAGATGAAATATTGGATATGGATGGGAAAGTTTTTGAAGATAAATTTGGACACACGGCTTTTGCGCGAGCCGGTTTTGAAAAAGTTAAAAGTAATATCAGGGCTGTAAAGTGCAGTATTGGGGAAGAGAGTATCCCGTAAAAAGGTGCTTGGCCACTTTTTGCTTAAAAATAAAGAAGGGTCCGCCATCAGCGTGGAATTTTTCGGGGTAGTAATGCCGGTTTAGATGTCTCGGCATGGCACTCTTCTCAATGACAGGAAAGCTGTCAGCATTCGGCATTCAGCAATCACGTATGAAAGACAAAAAATAAGGTTTTGGCTGTCAACTGATAGCTGAAGGCTCCAACCAGAAAAAACTGTTTTCAAAAGCCGCATAGGATGAGCTTTTATGGAAAGTTAATAGGACCTGAGAATACATCTCCGGACAGCCCCTGAAGGGACTCTTTGTCGTGGCATCGGCATTTAATATCTACTGCGGGCCGGTTGTTTTCGGGAATGGGGGCGTTCGACTATCCCGCCAGAGGCGGGCAAGTTCGGCAGAAGTAAGGATGCGCAATTTGAAAAGAGAGTGCCATGGCCCGTTTACCGTAGATAAGGATGCAGTTTAGACGGGTCGTCATGGCGAGCTTCTCCAGCCGCCTTGACCTCCATCTCCATTCCTGATAGATTTCCGACAGCATCTTAAGATTTTGCCGGGATTCGGTGTAACATAGGGTGCTTATTCCAAAAAGGTACACGCAAAAGAAGGCTGAAGGCGAAGAAAATTTCGAACAGGATACTATCAAATATCAGGAAGCTATTATGAAAATATTGGTTACCGGCGGTGCTGGTTTTATTGGGTCAAATGTTGTGGACGGTTTTATACAGGCCGGCCATGAGGTGCTAGTGGTGGACAATCTCTTAACCGGAAAACGGTCCAACGTCAATCCGGAAGCACGGTTCCATGAAATGGATATTCGTTCGCCGGATATGAATGAATTGATCGAAAGGGACAGGCCGGATATCCTCTGTCATCA
>CAZIXY010000281.1:0-4536 GCA_964543315.1 uncultured Desulfobacteraceae bacterium
AGTCGCTTAAATGGTTATATAGATTAGTAGCAGAGGTTTGGCTGAACAAATGAAAAGCGATTTTCGTGACCTGGATTTATGGAAAAAATGCCAGGATATCAGGATAATGATATGGAATTTGCGCAAAAATTTTCCAAATGAAGAGAAATTCAGATTGACTGATCAGATGATTCGCGCCTCGAGGTCTTCTACAGCAAACATTGCGGAGGGTTAAGGGCGCTTTCATTTCAAGGAAAACATACAGTTTTTGAGGCTGTCTCGTGGTTCACTTTTTGAGTTAATAGACCATGTGTTGATAGCAGAGGAATGCGAATATATTGAAGGTAAAGAAAAAAAGAGATTGATTGAGCATATTGTTTCCGCCATTCGCCTTTTGAATGGCTATATTAGGTATCTTAACAAAAGAAAAGATGATAAGCAGTCGGATGATGATTAAAGGAAAAATATTAATCATTTAAACTCAACTACTTAACTACTTAACCAATCAACTGTTTGACCAAATAGGGAGAGAATGATGCCTTTAAATCTTATCATAACCGGTGTCGGGGGACAGGGGAATGTCATGGCCAGCCAACTCCTGGGTAGGGCGGCCGTGCAAAAGGGACTAAAGGTTACGATTGGTGAAACCTTCGGGTTGTCCCAGCGAGGCGGCCCGGTTATGAGCCATATTCGCCTTTCGGCGGAAAAAAGTTATGGCCCGATTATTCCGCCGAATACGGCACATATCATTATTGGCCTCGAGCCCATGGAAACTATCAGGATACTCATGGAGTACGGAAATGATGACACTGTTTTTATCGTCAACTCACGGCCCATATATCCTTTAAATGTCATTGCCGGCGATGTGGAATACCCGGATCCGGGACAAATAAAATCTGTGCTTTCCAATGCAGGAGGAAGACTTTTCTGGCTCAAGGCCACCCAAAGGGCAATTGACCTGGGAGGCCCGATTATGTTGAACATGATCATGATGGGAGCCCTATGCACACTTCCTGAATTCCCAATTGATATCAAAGAAATAAAGGAATTAATTAAAAATATTTTTGAAGATTCCAGGCTCGAATCCAATTACCGTGCATTGGAAACGGGAAGGGAGATGATTGCCGGTTATGAAAATTGATCTGCACATCCATTCCAGGGACGGCTCCGATGGGAAAATGACCCTGCCCGAGATATTTGAGGAGGCCCATCGCAGGAGGATAGATGTGATATCCATCACGGACCATGACTCCATTGATTGCCAGGAAACCGCCGTGCGTCTGGCCTCTGAATACGGCATTTCCTACATAACGGGGGTAGAGCTTAATATATCCTTTTCACACCCGGGGTACAGGGACTCAAAACCGGTTTCCCTGGATATGCTGGGGTACCAGTTTGACGCAAACAACAGGGCTCTTAGGCATAAGCTCAAGGAACTGAGGCTCTACAGGACGAAAAGGGCCGAAAAGATCCTGGAAAAGATCAATGAGGAACTGCTTAAGGAAGGTGTCAAGCCTTTTACCGGTAAAGACCTCGAGGCTATCGAGGAATCCGTTGACGGGGCCTTCGGGCGGCCCCATATTGCGGATTACATGGTCAAAAAGGGTCTTGTCAGAGGAAAACAGGAGGCCTTTGACAGGTATCTGGTACGGTGCAACGTGCCCAAAATGCCGGTCTCCCTTGAAGAAGCGTCCCACCTGATCAGGGGGGCGGGCGGAAAGCTGGTTCATGCCCATCCCGCAGACCCTAACGGCACCTCCCTGGTAGCCCTCACCCCGTCCCTTGAAGAACAACTCCAGATCATCAAGGAGGCCATGCTGCCATATCTTGACGGCATCGAGTGCTGGCATTCGAGACACAGTCCGGCGGCGGTTTCCGCTTTTCTTTCATTTGCAAAAAAAGAGGAGTTGATCGTCACAGGCGGGTCCGACTGCCATCAGCAGCCCGTTATCATGGGAACCATGGGAATCCCTCCCTATGTGGCGGAACAATTTGGTCTTTGATCTGATCGCGCTTTCCAGGTATTTTCTACTGATCAAATAATCAGGGTTTTGATCGTGCTTGCGAATAGTAAAGAATCCCCACACAAAGAGGCTGTATCACAATGTCATTGCGAGGAGTCACGCCAGGGCGTGACGACGAAGCAATCTCGTAAGGCTTCAAAATTATGGGGATTGCCGCGCTCCCTTTGGTCGCTCGCAATGACAGGGAGGGATCGTGACGCAACCCCAAAGGGCGGTGCTTTGTATATAGCACCCCATGGGGGTATTCCACTGCTGCACTGCAACGCCATTTATCTGGTTTTTCTCAACCCACAGATTCATATGAGGAGAAAAACTTAAAAGGTATGCCATATGTCGGAAATCCGAAAGAGGGCGATTGAAGGCGTCCAGGCGAATGATTCCTTCACTGTTGTTCGGACCTTCACCGAACAGGATATGTTGCGATTTGCGGATATCACGAAAGACTATAATGCAGTGCATTTGGACGACCGATTCGCGGCGGTGAAAAACCTGCGCGGCCGGATCTGCCACGGTATGCTGGTTGCCAGCATGATTACCCAGATAGGCGGTCAGATAGGATGGCTTGCCTCGCGCTTTGACCTTCGCTTCATAAAACCCGTGTATTTCGGAGACACCATCACGTGCCGTCTGACCTTAGATGATATAGACGAAAAGGGTTGGGCCAAGGCAACGGCCGTCTACCAGAACCAGGATGGCATAAAAGTGCTGGAGGCCTACCTGGAAGGTTTATTGCCGGGCGATGCCGAACGGAAGGTGTTAAAGACGATGGTCGACGAAGGGGATCCCACAAACAGGTTTGAATAAAGACGTCGAAAAATATGTAACCTTGTGCGCATTTTGATCGGAAATGGGAACGGCCCATGCGTTCCCTGGACTCTCATGAACATATTCATGTGGATAAGATGATCGGTATTTACACGGGTAAAAGAGCATACCACTTTAACGGCTTAGACGTTCTGCCTGTGGAGGAGTTCCTGCGTGGCCTGCATCAGGGTGATTTTTTTTGAGAATCAGTGATTCCTGTCCCGCTTTTTTAATTGACAGCTATGTAATGATTTATTATATATCTTATAGTTTAATTAAACAATATATAAGATAATCTTACTTGGGGAGGATGTCATGGTACCCGGAAAAACTGGAAAAGAGTTCCTGGATAAAAGGATTGTGTCTGCAAGACAGGCAGCAGGCTTTTCCATTACTGAGGCTGCTAAAAAATTAGGGTTTAAAAATTACCAGACACTTTCTGCTATTGAAAAAGGTGAAAGGAAGGTAAATGCGCATGAATTGATTACAATGGCTCGTTTATATGGCAGGAACCTGGATTATTTCCTTGATTCCGGCACTGCTGCGGATCCGATACCGTTGTGGAGAAAGACAAAAAAAACAGACGTAAATCTAGTTCAACGCCAATTCCTTTCTTTCCTGGAAAACTACAGCAACCTGGAGCACCTGCTCGGTCTTAAGCGGCGATGGAAAGATGTTCAGAAAAATTATGATCGTGATGATTTTTCCGTTGACGGCTTCGAGCGGGCCGATAAACTCGGTCCTGAAATCCGTAACTATCTCGACTTAGGGTCTCGGCCTTCCTTTAATCTACGTAATGTCCTCGAAAGTAAGCTTCGCTTCAAAATTCTTCATTTATCTTTGGGGGGCGGTATCTCCGGTGCAAGTGTTGTGGATAATACCTTGGGGGTTGGTATCCTTATCAACGCCAAAGATGTGCCTTGGAGAAGAAATTTTGATCTGGCACATGAATTGTTTCACGTTATTACCTGGAATGTTTTTTCCCCCGAAGAAATAGGTAATGGACAAAAGAAAACCAGGCCGGAACAATACGCTGACATCTTCGCTTCAAGTCTGCTCTTACCTGAAGCGCATCTCCTCGATAAACTCAAGGAAACAATTACCGATAATAAGGTCAGGCTAATTGATATCATTGAACTGGCCAAGGATTTCGGTGTTTCAACGGAGGCAATCCTGTGGAGGCTTATCAACCTGAAAGTACTTAAGAAATCCCAGGCCCAGAAGTTTCTGGATAACCCGGATTTCCGTAATCTTGATCGCACTATGCGTAGGAGGTTGTACGATAGAGACAGGCCGTCCAAGTTTCCTTCAAGGTTCATATCTCTCGCTTGCAGGTGCTTAATGGAAGGCAAGATATCAAGAGGCACCTTTGCCGAATATTTGGAAATAGGTCGGGCTGAAATAGATGACTATCTGAATGATGCGGGATTTGTGGAAGAGAACTATGCGAAAATTGCTGCTGCTTGATGCGGATGTTATCATTGATCTCCACACGCTTGGCTTGTTTGGAAAAAAATTCAAGGCTTACGATATCTATCTGACCCGTGATGTGTTTGAGGAAGCGAAGTATTTCAAGAAGAGTGGGGTAAAAACTGAAATTGAGGTCAAAGACGTTAAAATAATTGAAAATGTTGATCTTGAAGGTTTGAAAAAAGTACAAAGGGAAGCAAAAGAAGCGATGTTAGGGAAGATATTTTGAAAAGACCCTAAAGGCAGCCGTTAATGAAGG
>CAZIXY010000282.1:0-4516 GCA_964543315.1 uncultured Desulfobacteraceae bacterium
AGAAGTTCCTCCCGAACTTGAGCCGTGCCTTTACCTTAAATACAAAACAGATAACCGATAACAAGATAGAGGTGACTGTCACCCCAAAGCCGGGCGTGAACGAAAAACCATATCAATGTGAGAACCGGATAGGGTTGCTGGAGTCTATTGCGAAGTTGTTCACCAACAAGTTTGCTGAGATTGAGCATCCCAGGTGCCTTCATAAGGGAGACGGGATAGGCCGTTACATAATCAGCTGGGAAAAGACTCCTTTTCTTATCTGGAAACGGCTGTTTAATTATTTTTTCCTTGCTGGAATTGGGATATTTTCGGGTCTATTCTTCGTCTTACCCATGGTGCCCTGGTTTATTTCTGTCCTGCTGTATGGCTTCCTCTCTATGATGTTTTTCTTTTATTCAGGAAATCTTGAAAAAAAACACCTCACCAAAACCATTAAAATCCAGGGCGATGCAGCCAAGGATCTTTTGAGCGAGATGAATATCCGATACAATAATGCACTGCTCGTTCAGGAAATCGGTCAAGCGACCTCTACGATTTTACATATTGATAAAGTTGTCGATGCGATCGTGGGCATAATGGAAAAGCGTCTGGATTTTGATCGCGGTATGATTATGCTTCCCAATGATGAAAAAACCCGACTTGTTTACAACATCGGCTATGGATACAGCCAGGAAGTGGAGAGTCTTTTGAGAAATATGGATTTTCATCTGGACAATCCCAATTCCAGGGGAGTGGTGGTAAGGTCTTATAGAGAACAAATGCCCTTTCTGGTCAACGATATTACCGATATAGAAAAAGATGTTTCTGCGAAGAGCCTGGAATTTATAAAACAAATCGGCGGCGAGTCATTTATCTGTGTGCCTATTGTTTATGAGAAGGAGTCGCTGGGCGTAATTATGGTAGATAACCTCAAGTCCAAACGGGCACTTAGACAGAGCGATGTGAATCTTTTAATGGGCGTTGCTTCCCAAACGGCCGTCAATATTGTCGAGGCTATGTCCGTTCAGAAAGTTCAGGAAAGCGAGAAAAAATATCGAGACCTCGTTGAAAACGCGAACAGTGTCATCTTGCGAATGGATACCAAAGGAAATATCATTTTTTTTAATGAATTTGCACAGAAGTTCTTCGGTTACTCGGAGAATGAAGTCCTTGGGAGGAATATACAGGGAACGATTCTTCCAGGTGCGGAATCAACAAAGCGGAATTTTGGAGAACTTATAACGTCTCTCCGGAAAGACCCGGAACGACCGGTTGCCAGCGAAGACGAATATGTCCTGAGAAACGGCGAGAGAGCGTGGATCGCATGGACTTACAAACCTACTTTTGATGATGAAGGAAATGTTGTTGAGATCCTCTGTATCGGCAATGACATCACCGAACTCAGACGCGCAGAACACGAAAAAGAGAATTTGGAAGCACAGCTCCTGGGAGCACAAAAGATGGAAGCCATCGGTACTCTCGCAGGAGGAATCGCACACGATTTTAATAATATCCTCCAGGCCATATTCAGTTATATTCAAATCCTGCTGATGAAAAGGGATAAGAACGATCCTGACTATGATAAATTTAAATTGATCGAAACATCGGTCCAGCGGGCCAGCGAACTTACCAGGCGGCTCCTGATTTTCAGCCGGAAAGTGAAGAGTAAGCTCAAGCCGATAGATCTCAACCAGGAAGTGGTGCAGGTTTCCAAAATGCTTGAGATGACCATACCAAAAATGATTACTATTGAATTGAAACTGGCGGGAAATCTCAAGACAATTAATGCGGATCCTGTGCAGATAGAACAGATCATGATGAACCTGGGGGTCAACGCAAGGGATGCCATGCCAAACGGCGGGAACTTGAACTTTGAAACGGAAAACGTCCTCCTGGATGAAGAATTCTGTAAGAATCATTTAGGATCCCAACAAGGTGAATATGTCTTGCTGGGGGTATCGGATACCGGACATGGGATAGACGAAGAAATGCAGGCACACATATTTGAACCATTTTTTACTACAAAGGAAATAGGCCAGGGAACAGGCCTTGGTCTGGCCATGGTTTACGGAATTGTTAAAAGCCATGGTGGGTATATAACTTGTGACAGTGAGCCTGGTAAGGGCACCACCTTCAATATCTATTTCCCGGTCATGGTGGAAAAGGAGGTGCAAGAAGAAAGAAAGGAGGAAGTAACTCTCAAAGGCGGGAATGAAACCATCTTGTTAGTGGATGATGAAGAGAATATCCGAAAACCGGGTAAAGAGATGCTTGCCGATTTTGGGTATGAAGTGATTACCGCTTCAAATGGGGAGAGCGCTCTGGATCTTTACAGCAAGGAATGTGGGAAAATAAATTTGATCATTCTGGATCTGATCATGCCTGGAATGGGCGGCAGTGTGTGTCTACAAGAACTGATGAAGATAAATCCTCTTGCAAAGGTGATTATCGCCAGCGGCTATTCTATAAATGGATCGGAGAAAGAAGTAATCGAAGCTAAGGCAAAAGGCTTTATCCGGAAGCCTTATAATGTCAGAGAGATGCTCAATCTTGTCCGCGAAGTCCTCGATAGAAATTGATCATTGATAACGCCCCGGCTTCGCATTGTCGGAGCCATTCCGGCATGGGAATTTGGATAGAGGAAGGGTTATCGGCTTTCAGAAGGTTGAGAAGTTATTGGTTTTATGCCCTTGCACAAGATCAGGGGGGTGTAGGTAAACCGTCTCGGGTCTCTAAAGAACCGGAAAAAGTCCGCACTAAACGCTTTAGGGCCACCTGGATAACTTTTGAAATTATCCGGAGCTTTTTCTAAAATGATTTCTGCCTTTTTGATCCAATTGAAGGCGTCAACGTCCTTTACCATTCCGTAGATAAGATGGTGCGCTTTAAGATCCAGCTGGATGTCTTCATAACCCAGATCATAAAGATAGGCATACAGTTTTCGACCTGAATAAGGGTCGAAGTTGTATGCCTTAGCAACTTTGGTTGTCAGCTCAGAGAGGATCTGTTCTATTTGGGGCGGTAATTCGTAATGATTGAGACAGTTGTGGTCAAGGTCCATTAGACAGAGACAGCCTCCCGGTTTCAGGCATGCAGTGAGGTTTCTGATAATTTCAGGACCTTCCGTACGGTTATACTCCAACACAAAACGGACCCAGATGAGATCGAAAAGATCCATGTCCTCTAAGGGATTCCTCAGGTCGATGACCTGAAAATCAATGCCTGCCTTTTGGCTATAGTGCTCTTTGGCATAGCGGATTCTTTCCTCTGAATAATCCACCCCTAAAATACTGCCGCCCGGCTGGATCATACCGTGCAGGATTGAAGTGATCATGCCGGGTCCGCAACCTGCGTCAAGTACTCGGTATCCGGGTTTCAAGCCGCACCAAAGGGCCTGTTTCCGTATGACCTCGGGATCAGTCTTGATCTCGAGACGAAGGGCCTCATCCAGGTTTTCCATAAGGTAAGAATGAGAGGTTTTCATAATATCCATAAAATATGGGACGCTGGTGAAATAATGAAACTTAGTCTTTCCAGCGCCCCGGTTATTTTTAGCGATTCCTTTTTTAAATATTAATTATATCATTTCGAATATGTTTGCAAGGATATATGCCTGCCGCTATTTATTCCAACACGCTGCGATAATATTCCGGGTCGGTATCACCTTCCGTAGAGATGACCAATACCCTGGAATCCGGTCTCAATCCAATCTGTTCCGACAATCCCTGAAACATCGAATTGTTGAGCAGTTCATATACAAGACCGGTCGTTACGGCCCCGGACTCACCGGATACTATGCACTCATCTCCTTCCAGGGGGTTCCCAAGCAAACGCATAGCTTCTATCGCCACGTGATCCGAACATGCCATGAATGCATCCGCATTTTCTTTCAGTATCTCCCATGCCTTCTTACTCGGCTCTCCGCATGCCAGTCCGGCCATGACGGTATCCAAGTCCCCCTCTACAGCATGCGGCTTTCCGTCATCTATGGTCATAGATTCATAAAAACAGGCGGCGTTAACGGGCTCGACAACGACGAAACAGGGCCTTTTTTTATCATTTAAATGACATAAAAACGCCAAAAGCGAAGCGGCCAGGGAACCAACACCGGCCTGCATAAAGATATGCGAAGGCCGTTGCCCTTCCAGTTGCTGAAAGGCTTCCACCAATAGGGTAAAATAGCCCTGCATTATATAGGTCGGGATTTCTTCATAGCCGGTCCAGGAGGTGTCCTGAACAAGATGCCAACCGTTTTCAGCGGCTTTTTGTGCGGCTAATCGGACTGCGTCATCATAATTGCCTTGAATGATGAATGCTTCCGACCCGAAATTACGGATGGCTTCCAGACGGTATTTTGATGATCCTTAATCGCGTAGTAGGTGTTCGAAGTTGTGTGGTCGGTGAATGACAAGAGATTGTCAATTCCCATGCCCCAAACGTAGGTGCGCAGGAGAGCACCGGTGTCGTCGAGATCGGCGACGACTTGGTTCCCGTTATAGACGTAATAGTTGGTCGTTCCGCCTTCGGCTCGGCTTAT
>CAZIXY010000283.1:0-4428 GCA_964543315.1 uncultured Desulfobacteraceae bacterium
GAGACTTAAAAAAACAAAATGAAAAATTAGCAAGGGAGTTGTCTGAATCTTATAAGATTTCCGGTTTCCTTGAAAAGAAAAACCAGGAACTGAAAAAAGAGTTGTCAGAACTCCGGGAGCACAGCTTAATTGCCCGCCTGCGGACAGAAAACCAGCAGTTGCAAACAGAGAGAAGGAAGGTATCAGCAGAGATAAAGGTCTATCAACAGCAGATCAATTCCCTTGAAGACAAGAACAATAAGCTATTATCCAGAATTGATAGAGAGCGTGAAAGAAATGGCCATCTGAGAATGGAAATGGAAAGGAATATAACGCAAATCTCCGCCTTAGACCAGTGTGATGAGAGCTGCCCTTCTTTTGATCTGTGCAAAAAACGCATCCTGATCGTAGGCGGGATAACGAGGATGGAGGCCCTGTACCGGCGGTTGATTGAAGAGAATGGGGGTTCCTTTGACTATCATGACGGCTATACGAAGAGAGGTGTCAAAAATCTTGAGAACCAGGTGAGGCGGGCGGACATGGTGCTATGCCCGACAAACTGCAACAGCCATACGGCTTGTTTGGTTGTCAAAAGGTTGGGCAAAAAGTTCAGCACTCCTGTTCAGATGCTTTCTAATTCCAGTTTGAACGCTGTTTCCCAAATGCTCTTGGAATATCATGAAAGAATGAACATACAGTAAGAAGCGGTTTGAGCCCGGGCGTCTACTGCCAGGGCATACAATTTAATTATTTGAGGAGGAGCCAAATCAATGACACATGAGCAAACACAAATGGCTTTTTGTAAAGGTTTTGGGGGAATATCGAGTTGTAGCTGCGGACTATATCATATTCATTTGCCGGGAGTTTCCATTCGTTTTAATGAAGAAAATTTTGATCGTTTAGCGCAAATGATTTTAGAAGCAAAGACAAATAAGGATTTATATAGCTCTCTACAATCAGAGACAAAAAAAGGTCATCTGCATTTAGTAAAACATTAAGACAGAAGGAGGTGGACATCATGGCCAGGGCAATCGTTATTTACGGGTCGGAAACAGGAAATACTGAGACAGTGGCAGAAGACATAGCTGCAGGACTAAAAGATGAGAAGTTTGATGTAACAATAAAAAACGTAACCGGGGCCTCGGTTGAGGAACTTTCCGATTACGATCTAATCCTTCTCGGTTCATCCACATGGGGGGACGAAGAAAAAGAGCTTCAGGCAGATATGGTTGATTTCTATGAAGAGCTTGAAGGCCTTGATCTATCAGGTAAACCGGCAGCAGCCTTTGGTTGCGGGGATAGCGATTATACCCATTTTTGCGGGGCCGTTGATCTTTTAGAAGAACGCCTTGAGGAAGTCGGTGCTCACCTGCTTGATGAGGGTTTGAGGGTTGATGATCAAGATGATGAAGAGGTTGATGCCAGGGTCTGGGCACGACAGATAGCCTCAAGATTCAATGTGACCAGGCAAGAAGAGTCATAGAACATGAAGTGCAGCACAAAATGAAACGATATCGTTCTTGAGGGCCATGAGCTGTCTGAAAGCTAAAATATCTAACCGGGATTTTTAGTTGAAAAGAACTATTGGCGGACTGGAATCTTCAAAATATGAAGTGCATAGAAGTGAAATGCATTATCGCCAGCTCGTGGAAAATATGGGTGATGTAATATTCACCTTAAACAGGGAAGGGAATTTTACCTTCATCAGCAGCCAGGCAAAAGAGGTTCTGAATTATTTGCCCGAGAATATGATCGGAAAGAATATAAGAAATTTCCTGGTATCTGATTCATTGTCCGTGTTTGAGGAAAACCATGAAAGGCAACTTCAAGGTGAAGTACTCCATCCGTATGAAATAGGATTTACGAGCGGCGATGGCCGGCATGTTCCCATTGAAATTAACACCTCACTGCTCTTTAACAGGGAAGGAAAGCTCATCGCTGTTGAAGGCATAGCACGGGACATGACCGAACATAAAAGGCTTGAGAACGAACTCCTTCAGGCACACAAGATGGAGGTGTTAGGCACCCTTGTAGGTGGTGTGGCCCATGATTTCAATAATATCATTCAGGCTATTTCAGGTCTTACAGAGATACTCCTTACGCGCAAAACAGAAAATGATCCTGACTATACAAATTTGGCCCAGATAAAAGGACAGGCACTCCGGGCCGGCAAACTGACACGGCAGCTTTTGGCTTTCAGCCGGAAGGCAGAGAGCCAGTTTCAGCCGTTGGACTTGAATAGTGAAATTGAGAAGCTCAAAGAGATTATCACGAGAACCATACCTAAGATGATAGATATCGAGTTACATCTTTCAGATAAACTCAGATTAGTGAGAGCCGATCCGAATCAGATGGAACAGATCATCATGAACCTGATAATAAATGCCAGAGATGCCATGTTTAATGCCGGAAAATTGGTTTTGCAAACAGAGAATGTCACGCTTGATAATGAATACTGCCGGGATCATCCAGGGGCTTTACCCGGTGATTACGTCCTTTTGACTATTTCCGATTCCGGCGTGGGTATGGACAGGGACACATTAGAACGTATCTTTGAACCCTTTTATACAACAAAAGAGATCGGCAAGGGGACCGGTCTGGGGCTCTCGATGGTGTACGGAATAGTAAAAAATCATAATGGATATATCCACTGCAATAGCAAGCCTGGTCATGGGACCACATTCAAAATTTATTTGCCTGTGCCAGGGGTCGAAGACAGAATGCAGAAGTCGGAAGAAAGAGAGGAAGAAGTTATTGGGGGATATGAAACTATTCTATTAGTAGATGATGATGAGACTATTGCAAAGGCTGGGAAGGAAGTCCTGGAACACCATGGCTATAACGTTACAATGGCTGAAAGTGGGGAAGAGGCCATAAAAATCGTCAGCAAAGAGCATACCTCTACCCCTGATCTGGTCATTCTTGACCTGAACATGCCCGGTATGGGTGGACTTAGATGTCTTCAACACCTCTTGAAGATAGAACCGGAGATAAATGTCATTATTGCTACCGGTTATTTGGCTGAATTGCAGGAAGACAAGGTCCGGGCGACAGGTGCAAGTGGATTTATCGCCAAGCCTTATCCGATGAAGGAACTTCTTAAAATGGTCAGAGAAGTGCTGGATGATACTTCTAATCCTGCTCAACAACTCAACTACTCAACCAATTAACGATCTTAAGCAAAGGAGAAGCAATGCAAGACAGAATAGGTTGGGTCATATTCGTGGGTAGTGTAACGGCCATGGCAGGTTTCATTTTGAGCGTATTACTCAGTTAATTTATAGAAGTGCTGTAAATACTCAGCAAATTAATTCCAACGTATGAGGTGCAGGATGACTGAGAAGCAATTGGAGGCCCTGACAAAAAGGCGATTTGGAATGGATCTGTACACTTTTATCAAGCAAAAAGTTGAAAAGGAAGCCCTTTATGATTATGAGATTGCCGATTTCTTTGGTATAAGGGCGGCCCGTATTGGGGAATTGAGAAGGGATTTTGGGATCAAGAGAGCAAACGGGTTTTCCAGAAGGTTTGAACAGATATATGGCCAAGGAGCCGTTAGAATTTTTAAAACCATGATAGAGAATCGTGATATTTCTCTATCGGATGTGGCAAGATACTTCGGGTTTTCAAGGGAATACGCCCGGCAGGTTTATAAAAAAACATATGGAAAACCCTATACGAAGGTCTACGAGCAAAAACGAATTGAAAGGAAATTAAATCGGGATGCCGCAAGGCGAAAATCAAAGGACAAAGTTGCCTTATTGGATGTCAGGGAAAGAATCCGGTCTCTGGGTCTTGCTGTTCATATGAGCAATAAAGGCGGCTTTTTCAGGCTTTTTTCAAACGGGTATAAATTTAGTCTGAAGCGATCCGAGAAACCTATCATAATCGGTAAAAAACAGTATTTTCGTATCGCTCCCGGAAAGGGTGCCGACCAAGACTGCGACTATTTCATCTGCCTGTGCCGGAATAATGGAGAGAGCACCCATTTTATTATACCCCAGGACGCCATGCCCAAGTCCGGTGTTTGTCTTTTTCCGGAGGCCGGACCGGATCGAAGCAAGTATGCACGGTTCAAGGAGGCATGGCACCTGCTGGCTCAGGAAAATAGAGATTTAAGCATTCCCTCTGTGAACAGTACAAGAGGATGAAGACAAGGAAGATGTCTGGGACAAAAAAAATGCTTGACAGACATTTTTTAATAGAATATTAAGACTTTCTAATTATATTAGGAGTGCAAATCTTTATAAGGTGTGTCTTACGGTCTTCCCGTCATTCATTATGACGGGGAAGAAAGTGAAGGCGTAACTTGGAGTGTAGCCATGACTCGAGTTGCGCCTTTTTGTTTTTGGGAGACAATTATGAATCTGGATGAAATGAAACCCGGCCAGGAATGTGAGATCGTGGATGTTATAGCAGTGGGGATCCTTGGGCAGCGATTGATGGATA